>JBGSVX010000033.1:0-2636 GCA_041752795.1 Terrimicrobiaceae bacterium | reverse complement strand
CAAACTCAAACTCCTGCCCCTCTTCGCCACCCCTCCCAAGTGGGCCGCCTTCCCCTCCGGAGCACAGCTGTAGCCCGAAAAATATCGGACCCCCTGTGTTTATCGGCCCTTCAGGCCTTCCGCCGGGGAAGTTAGGCTAAGACCGCAGTGCTTCCTTGTTTTTCCATCAAGCTTCCAACTCCCTGAATGTTGCTGAAATAGATCACCATTTTATCAGAGATCCCCTCCATCGTGGACTTCCAAACCTGCGTGGATGAGAGTCCACGTCCGGGCTGATCCAACGAGGCAAGGGCCTGTTTGAGAGCAGAGAGACTCGTTCCAAACAAGACCCAGGACTGATTGGCACACAAATAAAAGGTTCCCACTTCCGGAATACTTAGGCTCTCCACCGTGAGTCCATCAAGGGTCAGTGAAGTCCACGGAATCGGAACTTTGGCGCTGATCGCTTCTTTGAGTTTTTGCTGACTGGCCTTCGGGTCTCCGGCGATTCCACCTCCGAGAAAGACCGTCTGACCATCCTGCCCTTCCGCGAGGCAGGCAAGAAAAAGTTCCTTCTGTAAAACGAGGAACGAGAGTTTGACCGCATCAAGAGCGAGGGGGGTTTGCGGGGCTGCGGGCCCAATATCCAAAAGGGAATCGGAGGCGCCATTTTTGATCGTCTGTGCGACTATGGGGTTTTGCGTTGTGAGCAGACTGTCTTGCACAAAGGAGGAATAAAACAACGCGGGATCAGCCACCCTCATGAAATAAATCGTGTCGGAGGGAACGAGATCTGCCGCGACCAATGCTCCGCCAGCACGGCCAGCACAGATTGAAAAAACCAGGAAAACAAGGCGCAGAGAAATCAAGGTCCTGAACATTTTTGCATCTTGGATTTCCATCTTGAATTGTCAAACTGCCAAAATGCGCAGTCCCACATCCGTCTTGATTGTTGGAGCAGGCCCCACCGGACTCTCCCTTGCTTGCGATTTGTTAAACTTGGGTGTCCCTATTCGGCTGATTGATTCCGCAGCGACTCCGTCAGATCTTTCCAAAGCTGTGGTTCTGATGCCTCGCACGCTGGAAGCTTTTGAACTGCGGGGATTTGTGGACCGCGCTTTAGATCTTGGAGAACAAATCCATTCGTTCAGCGCTTACTCCAAAGGCCGCATGGTCTTTCACACGGATTACAGCCGGACGAGCTCGCACTATAATTATTTGATCAATCTTCCCCAAGCCGACACGGAATCCATTCTTCGCGATCAACTCACCAAGGCGGGTGGCGACATCGAGTGGAACACCACACTTGTGAAATTGGAACACGGGGAAAATGCCGCACACGCAACCATCCGGCATGCCGACGGACGCGAAGAGGACATGGAGTTGGACTATTTGGTTGGATGTGACGGAGCCCACAGCACCGTGCGACATGCGATTGGATTTGAATTTGAAGGCGAGGGGTATCGCGACACGTGGTTGCTTGGGGATGTGACCGTGGATTGGAAATACCGGCACGGTCATGGATATTCCTTCTTCGGAGACGATGGGTTGCTTGCGATTTTTCCCATGAAAAATCGCATGCACCGCCTTTATATCGTTCAACCTTTGGACCGGGAACTCGGCCGCCAACCAACTTTGGAGGATCTTCGTGAGGCCGTGGAGCGAATCGCGCCGTGTCTGTGTAAAATCACAGGAGGCGGGTGGATGTCCGAGTTCCGGTGCCACCATAGAAAAGTGGCGCATTACCAAAAGCAACGGGTTCTTCTGGCTGGCGATGCAGCGCACATTCACAGTCCGGAGACCGGACTCGGGATGAATACCGGCATCCAGGACTCGTTCAACCTCGCATGGAAACTCGCCGCCGTGCTGAAAAACGAATGCGTTCCCGAACTGCTTGAAACTTATGATTCAGAACGCAGTTTTGTCGGAGCCCAGGTCCTTAAACTTTCGGATTTCACCCACAAGATGTCTTCGATCTTCGGGCCGGTTGGAAATCTGATCCGTGACCCCTTGTGGAAATTTTTCAGCCGCTACTATTCGCATCACTACGAAAACGTCGAACTCGGACTTCAAACACGCATCCAATATCCGGAAAACCGGTTCATTGAACATCATGGCGGGCAGGAAGATCTGCGGGACGAATTATACACTCAAGTCGCTGGACGACGTTTGATCAATGGCGACATTCTGACTGTCACCGGGGACGCAACCACACTCTATCGCGAGTTGCCGGCCCTGACCAGTTATCTCATGGTTTTTGCCGGTCATTCCATTGACCGGGAAACTCTGGAAAAGACGCTTCAAACGGTTGAGGGATTGCCCGTGAAGCCCGTGCTTTTGCTGCCGAAACAGCACACCCATGGATATGAATGGGTCAACGCAGCAATCTATCTGGACCCCGAAGTGAGGCTTCACTTCACCTTTGGTGCCCAAAGCGGAGCGGTCTATCTGGTTCGGCCCGATGGATACCTCGGCTTCAGTTCCCAGCCGATCCGGCCTGCGGCTTTGGAAAAATATCTCAACAAACTGTTTGTGCGACATTCGTGAAATCCGACGGTAAAACATGAAGCGCGCAGGCCCCTGGTTGGCCGCTGCCCTGCTTTTGATCGCCGGATTGTGGGATAATTTTATGGCATCCCACTATCCAGCGTCTTTGA
>JBGSVX010000032.1:0-3358 GCA_041752795.1 Terrimicrobiaceae bacterium | reverse complement strand
GGCGAGGAGTTGTTTGAGCGGGAGGTCATATTTCCATTCGAGAATCAGATAAATGATGATGCCGAGCACGCTGCCCATTCCGTAGCTCACCGCCCATGTGGCCATGAGGTAATAGCCGACTTCCCGTTCGTAGGCGTATCCGCAGATCGGGCAACCGTCGAGCGGTGAGAACCACTCTCTCAGGGAGCGGACCCGATACCATGGTGTGAAAAGGGGCCGTTTGCCGCAGACCGGACATTTCAGCCGGGCAGCCCGCAGGAGATGCGTGCGCAGCAAACGAAATGTGCGGGGTTCGGGCATGAAAGACTGTTATTGCGATTTCACGGAGTCCGGGAGTCGTTCGCTTTTACGAATTCGAGCACCTGTTTCCATTCCGGAATGCTGAGTCCCCATGCGATGCCATTGTGTCCGGCCTCTTCCACGATCCAGAGTTTTTTTGTGCCTTCGTACGAATTAAAAAATCGTTTGCCCAGCTTGGCCGGAACGAGATCATCCTGACCGGCAAGGAGGAAAGCGACCGGTCCGGGAAAGGGAACAATATTTTTGACTGACTCGTAGCGGTCCCGGAGGAGCATGCCAACTGGCAGAAACGGATAGTGGATTTTGGCCGTTTCCAGCAGGGAATCAAAGGGCGTGATCAGGATCACGGAGCGAACACGATCCGGTTTTTTTCCTGCCACGGCGCTGGCAACCCCCGTGCCAAGTGACTCCCCAAGAAGGAAGACTTTTTCGGGAAAATCACCAAGGGCGGCGACACCTGCTTCCACCAGGGCGGCTTCCGAGGGAGTTCCCTGACGGCTTCCAAATCCGGGGTATTCCATGATGTGAATCTGGCCCGTAAAACCGGCTTCCCGCAGTCGCTGAACAAGGAAAATCCTGTGCAAAGCGTGTCCGGCATTGCCATGAAAAATCACCATGGGAAGTGAGGGGGTTCCGTCTTTTGTCTGCCACCCCAAAAGGTCTCCCTCCTTGTTGCGCCATGGAATCATGCCATTCTCAGAGGCCAATTTTTTAAGCGCCTCTTCCGGGGCCTGTTCGGGAAAATAGATGAAGGAATTTTGCATGGAAAAGACGAGGCCGGACATAACTAGAAACAGGACTGCGAGAAACACAGTGAGGCGGAGGATCGGTTTCATGGAGCAATTTTTTTCTGCAATGCGCGCATCCTGAGGAGGGATTCTTTGGAATTGGGAAGTGTTGTGGCGGTGGCATACACGCCGATGGCTTCAGCTGGTCGTTGTTGGCCTTCAAGGGACAGGCCGAGAACTTGGTAGCCGCCATAAAACAAAGGGAAAATCTCGATGGCGCGTGCGGCCGCGTCCGAGGATTCCTGGAATTTGCCGAGACGTCCCAGCGCAGTGGCCAGGCCGATTTGGTTATGTGCGTCCAGCGGACGGATCCGCGCAGCCGCCTCAAAATCAAATCGGGCGGCAAGCGCATCCTGAATCTGCATGGTCCTTGATACCTGATCCGGTCCGCGTTTGAGATAAGCCCGCGCGCGAATGAGAAAGAAGTCTGGAGTGGACGCGCCACTTTGGAGCTCACTTCCGGAGAGCTCGATGGCCTCATCATATCGCCCGGCGTATAGTGCGTTTTCAGCATCCAGGTGGCGTTTCTCGGCGGGTCCGGTCGAGATCACATTCGCAAGAAGGAAAATGGAAATGCCGACACACAGCAGGGAAAATCCAAAAACAACCGGCGGGATTCCGCGTTCGCGTCCGGGGTTTCCCGCATTGGCCAACATACCGGCCATGGCCGCAGCCAGCATCGCATTGGCGGGAATCTGCATATTGAAATCAAAACCGGAGTGCGCAACACAGGCTGTGATCGAGGACAGCGCCGCAATTTGAATGGCGGCACCATTGCTTGTGGATCCGGGCCCCAACACCTTGCGCCGCTCAAGGCATCGGATCAAATTTTGAAAACCAAAAACATAATGAACCCCAACAAGCAGGAGGAGCAATGCAATCGCCGGAAATCCAAACTCTGCGGCCATTTGCATCCAATCATTGTGGGCATAGACATCATCCGCCTGAAAGGCATTGATTCGAAAAGCCCTCGCAGCGTCTTTGAATGAGGCCGCACCCGCCCCGAACACGGGATCTAATTCAAAGAGCCGGCGAGTGGTTTGAAAGATCTCCGTGCGGTATCGGTCTTCGGTCAGCAGGGAAAGCCGTGCCTGAATCGTGAAGCTCTCAGCAAAAACCATGTAGGCCGAACCACAGGCCACCAAGGCGCCGGCCCCAATGGTCAAAAATGCCGGCAGCCTCGTGCCCTGCGCCCCGAAAGCAAGGGCCACCCCGCTGATAATCAAAAAGGCACTCAGGCCGGAAGCCAGCCCCACAAACCCCCCACGGCTCAACGTGGGAAGGCAGCCTGCAAAACACACAGCCGCCACATAGAGGGCCAAGATTTTTGCCCATGCGCGCCAGCGGGTCCAGCAGGCCACCGAAAGTGCTGAGAGGCCTGCGATGTTCAGGAACCATGCGAGGTGGTTGCCATTGATGAAAAAACCATGACCCCGCCCGCCGAGCCTCGACCCATACCATTCTTTCAACGCCTCGGAGGCCCAGGGAAATGGCATGTCGGGGATTTTTCGCAGGAATTGATATCCGCCCAGAGGCGCTTGAATCATGGCCGCAAGGAATAACAAAATCAGAAAAACGAGGCGGCTTTTTGAGGAGGTGACCACCGAGGCAAAGAGGAGGTAGGTCACCAGACATGCCAGCACGAGCCGGAAGACGGCCGCAGTTTCCATATTGGGAGCGGTCTCCGAGGTTCTCCAGAGCAACCAGGAAGCAAGGGTCACCGTGATGAACACCGCCAGGGTTTCCGGCTTCGGACGATCCTTCGAAAACAACACCGTGAGTCCGAACATGCCTGCAATTCCAACGAGGAGGAAACCCGGAAACGCAAACACCTGACGAAGTAGGCCGCCATAAAAATATTGTGCGGCAAGGATTCCCAGAGCGCAGAGGATGGCCGGGGGGTATTTCACGCGGGGAGGAAGGTGTCTGACAGAAAAATCACAGATTCTTTTCCTACACGCATTCCGGGCGCGAGAACATCCCGAAAAATTTGATGAGTGGCACAAATCCAAAAAATCTTGGGGTTGCCATCAAGTCCGATATCGTAGGCATATGATTGCAGTCATTGTCCCCATCTGCGCCGCGTGCCTGTATTCCCTTGGGTCTTTGGGAATGAAGCGGGCGATGGATCACAAAGCGTCTGCATGGCGGGTGCTCCTTGTTTCCAATCTCATTCTCGCGGCGTGGGCGATTCCGCTCATTTTCGTTTTTCCCGGCAAGTGGGATCCCGCAGGTTTTGTTGCTGCGATTATTGCCGGAGCAGCACTTTT
>JBGSVX010000031.1:0-4226 GCA_041752795.1 Terrimicrobiaceae bacterium | reverse complement strand
CTTTGTGTGGCGTCATTTGGACCGGGTTTCTGTCCTTGGCAGGGAAGAGCCTCTGGATATTTATGAATTGCTTGGGGAGAGAGCCACGACTGATCGTGCAATCATGGAAATGGCAGCGGCCTATTCCCGGGGACTACGGCTGTTCCTTGAAGGAAAGGCCGAAGAGGCCCTTCATGTTCTCAAGCCCTTGGAGGCATCGGATTTTCCATCCCGAATTCTGACTAATACCGTCGAGGAATATCTCGCGGCTCCTCATGAGACGCGGTCGGATGGCATCCGCCGCTTCGCCCAGAAATAGTCCGACGAATCGCCAGTTCCCGGAAGGCCTCGGCTGATTTCAGAGCATCCGGAATATTTTCCAAAAAGCAGACATGCCCCATTTTGCGTCCGGGGCGGGCCTCAGATTTGCCATAGAGGTGCAGTTTTGCGGAGGGGTTTGCGAGCAGTCCCTGCCAATCCGGGCAGGATGTGCCCCAGAGGTCGCCTAGCAAATTGAGCATGACCACCGGGGTCAGCAGCGCAGTCGAGCCCAAAGGCAAACCACACACCGCCCGCAGTTGTTGTTCGAATTGACTCGTCACGCAGGCGTCAAAAGAAAAATGACCCGAGTTGTGGGGGCGGGGAGCCAACTCATTTACCAGCAGGCTGCCATCGGGGGTGAGAAACAATTCGACAGCGAGCAGGCCGACCACATCAAGTTTTATTGCAATCTGTGTGGCGAGTGCGATGGCCTCATCCAATGTGTTTTGAGGGAAACGTGCCGGCACAATCGAGAGGTCGAGGATATGATTCCGGTGAATATTTTCCGAAGGAGGAAACGCAGCCACCGAGCCATCGAGTCCTCGTGCCACGATCACTGATAATTCGGCATCAAACGTGATCCACTTCTCCAATACCGCGCGGGGGGCATGAAAGGAATTCCAGGTTTCCTCAGCATTCACCGGACCGGAAACTTTGAGCTGACCCTTGCCATCATATCCAAAATCCGCCGTCTTTAAAACCGATGGAGTGCCAATTGTTTCAAGAGCCTGCGCCAGAGACTCAGCAGAATCCACCACAGCAAAAGGCGCGCATGGAAAGCCTCCGGCCTCAAGGAAGCGTTTCTCGCGCTCACGATTCTGGCAGATGTGGAGAATCTCACCACGGGGACGAACCGGTGATATTTCCTCAGCGGCCTCAATGGCAGAGAGCGGGATATTTTCAAATTCGAAAGACAGGACCGAGACTCCAGACGCAAACCTTCGAACCGCCGCAAGGTCTTCATAGGGGGCGGTGATTTCCAAATCGCTCACCTGACCCGCGGGACTGTCAGGCTGCGGATCAAAGGAATGCACCCGATACCCCATGCGACGCGCGGCAATAGCAAACATGCGCCCCAATTGTCCACCCCCAAGAATGCCCGCCGTGGAGCCCGGAAGAATTGCAGAAGAAATCATTGGCAGAAATTGAGCGCACACCTTCCCTGATTCCCCGGTGCTTGTCATTTCAAAAGAATCCAAGTTGCCAATCGGTTGAGGTAAAATCTCATTGCATGACTCCTCTGCATGGCAGATAAGCAGGTATGATTTCACCCTCCATCCTCCGCTATCTTGAGTCCAACGAAGAACGTTTCATCAACGAGCTCTTCGATTATGTCCGCATCCCAAGCATCAGCGCTCAGTCAGATCACGCCAAAGACATGCAAGTCTGTGCCGAGTGGTTGGTGAAACGCTGCAAAGCAGCAGGGCTCACTGCCGAAATCCGCAAGACATCAGGATGTCCGGTGGTCATTGCCAAAACCCCGAAACCGAATCCCAAAAAACCAACATTCCTCGTGTATGGTCATTACGATGTGCAGCCGCCGGATCCTCTCGAACTCTGGACCTCGCCCGCCTTTGAACCCCGCCGCGTCGGCCGCAATGTTTATGCCCGCGGGATCAGTGACAACAAGGGTCAGCACCTTGCCCACATCAATGCCGTCGAGGCCTGGCTGAAATCCGGTGAGGAACTGCCCTGCAATGTCAATTTTCTCATTGAAGGCGAAGAGGAAGTCGGCTCGAAAGCGCTGTATGGATTTCTCCCGAAACATGCCAAAGAACTCGCCTGCAAAGCCCTCGTGGTTTCAGACACCGAAATTCCCAGCATGAAACATCCCGCCCTCTGCTATTCTCTGCGAGGCATGGCACCCTTGGAAATCCGCTTGGACGGACCCGACCGCGATTTGCACTCCGGGCTTTTTGGTGGAGCCGTGGATAATCCCGCGATGGTGCTGTGTCAGATGCTCGCCCAACTTCGCGACAAACGCGGCAAAATCACGATGCCTGGTTTCTATGATGATGTGATCAAACTCTCTGCTTATGAGCGCAAACAGATGGCGAAGGTCCCATTCAACGATGCCAAATTCCGCAAATCGGTGGGGGTCAAAGCCCTCTTCGGAGAAGCCGGATATTCGCCTGATGAACAGCGTGCGGCGCGACCAACCTATGAAATAAATTGCCTGACCAGTTGATAACAGGGCGAAGGCGGAAAGACTATCGTGCCATCCTGGGCCAGTGCCAAAATCACCATGCGCCTTGTCCCGGATCAGGACCCCAAAAAAATTGTGGATTTGGTCAAAAAACATTTGAAAGCGATCTGCCCGCCCACCGTAAAACTAACGCTCACCCAAGGGCAGGGTGGGGGGCCTTACATGGTCGATCCCACCGGCCCTCTCGCACAAGCCTGTATGCGCGCGGCTGAAGCCGGTTTCGGCCACGAATGCCTGCTCGTCCGCGGAGGAGGAAGCATCCCGATCATCGCCGCTTTCAAACAATACTTGAACGCCGATTCCTTCATGCTCGGCCTCGCTCTGCCCGATGACAACGCACATTCTCCCGACGAAAAATTCTCCCTCGATGCCTACATGGCCGGCATGAAAATGAGCGCCCTGCTCTGGCCGGAATTGGCGGCTGCTGCGTGATAGAGTTGCCTGCAATGGCGTAATTTGGCGTGCGGTTGCGAAGCCCACCGCTGTGGGATGCTCCGGAGGAGAAGGGGCGGGTTCCTTGGTTGAAGAATTTGCCTACCCGCGGCGATTATTCTGCTAGCAGCGCACACTGGAAAGCGGCGTTATCTTCGACATCATGGCGGTGACTCTCATCCAAGCCCATCTGGCTCTCGCTGCCTGAAGCTATGAGCAAGATGATTCAAGACTTCCCAGGAGCAGATTGACCGCGTGAGAAGCTCCTGCAGAAAGGCGCGGCTGCGTTGAGTGCTCGGCGATTTTTGAGCATGTTTACGAAAGTTATTCCGACCGAAAGACTGGCACTGACATGTGAGCAGAATCTTGACCTCTACTCTTGAATTTTCTGGATCATTGGCAGGATGCCAATGCCACGTTCTGTAACTCAGGCTTTGGGATTGCGGAAATACGTGGCGACCCGTCCGATCTGCAGACGCCAGACATTGAATTGTTCGGTGGCCCAGCGGTAGATGGAGGCGCCCACGAGCGTGCCGAGGGCGACGGATGTGATGACAAAGAGCACTGTGATCAGGCCTTCGATACCGGCCGTGCGGTCACTCATCATTCGGGTCACGCTGAGCAGGCCGAGGGCTCCAGGAACCAGTAGCCAGAAACTGGGAAGGAAGGTAACCACGGCGGGTGGGCCTCGGAATTTCATCTCGATCAGGTAAGCGATGGGGGTGGCGATCAGAGTTCCAAAAAACCCGCTGATTTCATTGCCGACAAATTCGACAGCCAAACGCTGGGCGGCGAAGGCAAGGAACAGGACAAGCAACAACCACTGGAGGGAGTTTTTGGGGGCAGAGAAGTGAATGTAAACCCCCAGTCCGAAAACCAACACGCCCGCCCAGGCTGTCCATGGCAGGTGGACATAGGCTCCAGCGGAGTGCACGAGGTCTTCTGGAAAATACCCGGTGAGGGCTGCTCCGATCCCAAGGCCGAATGCGAGCAGGACCAACTGGATGAAGCCGTTGATAAGGCGGCTGGATCCGCTGACCATATCACCATAGGCAAGTTCGACCATGCCGAGGGTCAGCATTCCTCCCGGCAGAAATGTCACGAGGGGAGGGATCAGCGCATGCAATGGATCAATCCAAATCCCATTGCGGATGGCAAGAAACACGAGTGAGGAGACAGCGGTTGCTGTGACCACTGGAAGCGGGATCGAAAGCACACTGCGGCCGGTATTAAAAAGTTTGATCAATCCCACGATAAATCCCAGCACGGCCGCCGTGGCCATATTGAT
>JBGSVX010000030.1:0-2900 GCA_041752795.1 Terrimicrobiaceae bacterium | reverse complement strand
AAAATATGGTCTGCCCCGATTTTCCCGATGTTGAGATGGTGGTGAGTGTTGCCGCGAGTGATGTCGATACCCGAAAAAGGTAGAATCGACGGACGGCTCGGCGAGGCATCTCTACCAAGCATCGGTAGGGGCACATCGCCGAGGTGCCCGACTTTTTCTACCTACTCCGCCATGCGTTTGGTATAAAAAGTCTCATGCCTTCGGATTTCGCGCGAAGCGCTTTGGAGTGCGGCGCGTCCCCGCGCCGCTTTCAGAAAGCGCTGGAGGCAGACCCAACAATCCAGAGGGAAGTGTTTTTCTGTCGATTTTGACCACGGATGACGTGGATGACCACGGATAAAAGCCTGGATTTGATCCCCTGAATCCGTGAAATCCGCAGTATTCTTCTGGTGAAAGATGCCCTCTGGTTCCCTCTTTTCATAACGAAGAGGCAGGCCGCATGGCCGTGATTTCCTGACGGAGCCCCGGCTGCGCTTCGGGTTTTGCGGAGGGGTCGATCTGTCGCGCGGCCCGGAGTCCGGATTCGATAGCTCCCTCGACCCAGCCGTTTTTCATGGTGGTGAAATCTCCTGCAAAGTGGATGCGGCCTTCGGGTTTTGTCCATTCATCGATCATCCAAGCTGCAAGGATCCCGACTCCCGGCAGCCCGACCCGCGCGAGCAGCAAGGCGAGGGCACCTACGGACAAAATCCCTCCCAGATAAGCCGGCAATCGGACGGCCGTCTCATTGATTTGCAGGCCCTTCGGTCGGACAACACTCCGCCATGCGGACAAGCTCAGCCGCGAAAGGATTGTCTGAAAATTATGGTTGGTCGGCTTTTTGTAGTTCCACAGCCTGCGTGACCAGCGAACTTCTTTGAACTTCACCGTGTCGCTTGAATCGACCTTGTGTCCTCCCAACACGTATTGGCGAACGCTGTAGAGTTCGTCGGCCCACAGACTGTCAAAGTGCCATGGTTTCTTCGCAAACAAAGGACTCCCAATGATCCCGGCAGCCAGGAAAATCAGGACACCGCGAACTCGTGCGACCCCCGAAGAATTCTCAGGCGTTTTCAGACGTTCGCTCCGAGCTTTCATGAATCCTTTACGTTCATGGCGAGGCGTCTATCCAAGCGATCCATGAACGACTGCTTCTTTCAACCCGGTATCCCAAGGTGCAGGCCTCTGCCCGCCAATCCCATCTGCAACCAGAAATTTCATGCCGGTTTCGTGCCGACATGGAAGAAAATGGTCAAGTCTTCGTGCTGGAGAAACCTGTCTGGCATTGGGTGAGAGCGAATTCGGGCTTCATTGACAGCAACGCCACCTGCTGATCTCATTCGACTTTCATGACAAGGAGTGGCTCCAATTTTTCAGATTTCGCGATCAGGCTTGGTTCTGTTTTTGATTGGCTGAACACTCGAAGATGGAAGGTCCTTGTCTTCACGCTGCCGGTGGTCCTGCTTCTTCATCTCACCTTTGAAACGATTACAATTCAGCGTTCGAATTTGGATTGGAGGCCATCCGACCAGATGGCCGAGGTGTGGCTTTCTGCTGCCGCCCGCTCAGATCTCCTTCCCGCTCGAACAGATGGCGTCCGGCACCCCCTTTGGTCATGGATAGCCCGAAAATTTTACCACGAAGACAAAAACACCTTCTTCACCCGTGGCAAATGGCTCAATGCCGCCTTCTGCCTGGTTTTCCTGGCCGCAGTCGGGATCGGAGTCACGCGCTGGCTCGACCCCGTTGCCACCCTGAATCTTCTCCTCCTCAGCAGCCTCGGAATCCTCCTTGTCCGCGGCGCATTCTTCCAACCCGAACCATTGTATTTCATTTTCTTTTTTCTTTCCGGCCTGCTGGCTTTCGGAATTTTGCGCGGGGCGCATTGGTGGCAGTTTCCGGCCTTTGGCCTGGTGAGCGGACTGGCCTTTCTGGCAAAACCATCACTGCTGCCGTTCCTGCTTGTCTTCGCTGCGGCGTTTGCTTTGCGATTGGTCCTATCCATTGTTTTTCATGACAAAACCTGGCCTCCACTTGCCAACCTTCTTCGCATTGCCGCAGCAGGCGGAATTTTTCTTGGGATGCTTCTTCCGCTTGGTTTTTACACCATCGAACATTACGGGAAACCCTTTTTTAACTACACCAAATACTGGATGTGGATGGATGACTTCAAATCGGAAGCCTATCCGTTTTCGGTGAGCCACCCCACGCGTCAGGAATTGGAAATGTTGACCCCTGAAGAAACGCCGTGTGCGGCTTGGTATTTTCGTCGCCACACTTTATGGGATGCCGTGGTCCGTGTCACAGGTGGTGCGAAGGAGGTGACATGGCGCTATTTTTTTCCCGAACCGGACATGGTCGGAGAGAGTTTTTTCTGGCGTCAGGACGGACGCAAATGGCAGCAACCCCTTGCCCACCGGGGCGTTTATCTTCTCACACTTGTCGGTCTGTGTTTGCTCCTTGCATGGCCAGCGCGTGAGTTAGTGTTACGTCGCTGCCTTGGGCATGGAAACCTAACCTGCATTGCTCTGACAGGCATGGTTTTCGGAATCTACATTGTTTTGTATGGTTGGTATTTTCCAATCGGCAAGGGCGACCGCTTCATGGGAAGCCTGTGGATCCCCGGGGTTTTTCTTGCGTGCTGGGTGGCCTCCCGACTCCGCCGTCTTGCCCCGCAAAAATGGGGAGATGCCGCATACCTGTCCATTCACTCCCTCATTCTCCTCTCCCTGGTCCTCCAGATCGTTTCCATCTCATGGCTTTTCAGTCAGGGTTATTTCCTTAACCTAACTTCCCCGGCGGAAGGCCTGAAGGGCCGATAAACACAGGGGGTCCGATATTTTTCGGGCTACAGCTGTGCTCCGGAGGGGAAGGCGGCCCACTTGGGAGGGGTGGCGAAGAGGGGCAGGAGTTTGAGTTTG
>JBGSVX010000029.1:0-6422 GCA_041752795.1 Terrimicrobiaceae bacterium | reverse complement strand
TCCACCCTCCTTGCTGACAAACTCGGAAACCTTCTCTCCAATCGTGACCTGGCCATATCCCTTGGGGAGGCCGGTTTTGAACAGTGCCGCGAGCTGTTTGCCATTGAAAAAACATCGTCCGCCTTGGTGAAGGTTTTGGGTCTCCATGCTTGAGGTTCCGGACGGTTGGCTGGCACCGAATGCACCCCCGCTCGTTCTCGATGTGGGCTGTCACCGGGGCTCTTTCCTCCTCGAACTCGCTCCGCTCGAACCCCACCACAACATCCTCGGAATTGAAAAGCTCGCACTTCGTGTGACGCGCACCCGCAAAAAAATTGAGCGGCTTGGGCTGAGCAATGCCTGGGCTGCCCAAGGGGGAGGACTGGAATCGCTGCAGGCCCTGCCCGATGCCTCCACCAGCTTTATTCATGTGCTCTTCCCCGACCCATGGCCGAAGCGGCGTCATGCGGACCGGCGCTTGGTGAAACCAGCATTTCTTGCCGAGTGCCTCCGTGTTTTAAAGCCGGGAGGCCTCCTGCGTTTTGTAACCGATGATGAACCCTACGCCCTCGAAGTGGCAAAATCCTACGGCCAGTTTCCCGCCTTGCAGCCAACCGAACTTCCCTTGGATGCCTACCCGCCGAGTGGATTCGAACTCACCTTTCGCAGTCTTTGCAAACCGGTCCACCGGTTTGCATGGACCAAATCCTAAATCCTGATTGGGGCCTCAGAGGATCATGATCGTTGCCAATCCAAGAAAGGCTCCCATGCTGGCAACATCTGTGAAGGTTGTCAGAAAAATGCTTGAAGCCGTCGCGGGGTCTGCTCCGAGTTTTTTGAGGATTTGGGGAATGAGTGCTCCGCAAATTCCGCTGATGATGCAGGCACCGATCATGGCCAGAAACACCACAAATCCCAATTTGATGGCATCCGGATTTTTTTGCATCGTGGCATAGACAAACATTCCGAGGCCTGCGGTGATGCCGACGAGGCTGCCATTCAGCAGCCCGAGGAATCCCTCTTTCAGGACGAGCAATTTTTCTTTGCCGGGTTTGATTTCTCCAAGGGTCATTCCCCGAAGGGTGACCGCCAGGGCCTGACATCCGGTGTTTCCCGACTGACCTGCCAGCACGGGCAGAAAGACCGCGAGCACCACGATTTGCTCGATGGTGTTTTCAAAGATTCCGACGACAAACGCCGCCACAAACGCGGTGAGCAGGTTAAGTTGGAGCCATGGGTGGCGGAATTTCAGACTACGAAACCATGGGGTCGTGACGCGTTCTTCCTTTTCGACACCGACCATGCTACCGGCCTGGGCACTTAATTCGATGGCCTGGGCTTCAAACATTTCCTGACCCCGCAGCAGGCCGAGCAATTTTCCGGATCCATCACAAACGGGATAAACCGGGTAGTGACGGTTAAGCACTGCTTTCATCGCGTCCACCAACACCGCGTCTGCCTGCAGCGAAAACGGCTTGGTGAGCATCACATCCTGAAGTTTGACATTATGGGCAGAAAACAGGAGGTCACGCATGGTGATGACTCCAACCAGCTTGCCAGATTCATCAGTCACAAATCCATACGTGATAAATGCCTGGGTCACCAAACCGCGCAGGGTCTCAATCGTTTGACCAATCGTGTCCTCAGGACGAAACACTCCGATTGGTGCCTCCATCAGTCGGCCCACCGTGCCTTCAGGGTAATGATCCTGTTCAGCCCACTGACGCCGGTTTTCTGCGGTCGATGCGGCAAGGAGTGTCTGACGGGAACGGTCCGTCATGGCGGCAAGGATTTCCCGTGCTTGGGAGGCCGTGATTGAACGCAGGACCGCAAGGGCTTTCTCCGATTCCAACCCGGAGAGCTTCTCGGCAGCCTCCCCGGTAGTAAGTGCCAAAATTTCGGAGATCTGGTCCCGCACATCAGACGCTGCTTTAGTCGGTGTTTTGTCGGAATCGCTCATGCCGGATACGAATAAGAGATGATCCAGAGATGGTCTAGCCAAATGAATGGCAACATTGAACGAATCGATAGTCTCCATGAGCAGGACATTTCGGAGTTGCGCCCTCATTCTCCCGCTGATTGACACAACCCCCATTTTGACGCAGCATTGCAGCATGACAGCAATACCGGTTTCAAAGCGAGGGACAGTCACTCTACCACCTGAGATCAGGAAGGCCTTGGGGCTCAATCTGGCTGAGCACCCGATGATGCTTGCAGAAATCCGCAATGGCGGAGTTTTTCTCCATCCTGCTCAGGCGATGCCAGTGAAAGATATCCTGATTGAGACCTTGGATCGGTGGATTGCGGAAGATGAGCGGGACGCAGAGGGCTTTTGGAAACGGGCAGGCAAAGCGTGAGGGTGTTTTTGGACAGCAGCGTGATTCTGTCAGCCTGCGGTTCCGAAAAATCACTTTCGCGACTCATCACCCTGATTGCTGAGGACCATGGCTGGGAGTTGGTCTCCTCGGCTTATTGCCGGGCTGAGGTGGCTCGCAATATTGGAAAATTCCAATCCTCTGCGATTTCGCGTTGGGATGCATTACGCGAAAAGATCACTTGGGTGCCAAACGCCCTCACAACCCAGCGTCCACTTTTGCTTTCAGCATCAAAAGATAAACCCGTTCTTATTTCCGCAATGGCAGACCAGAGCAAAGTTCTGCTCACGCTGGACATTGGTGACTTTGGCATTTTACTCGGAACGAAAGTTTACGGCACCCTTGTCACGACGCCTCGTGACTTTCTTATTTCACAGGGATTGGGGTGATCAAAAAAGAAAAGTGTCCTCTTGGTGGGGAGCGAGGAGGTCCGGAGAATTTTTACGGACATTGCCCACGGCAGGATCGACCGGCCAGAGTTCGAGCAAACCATCGGGGGCTGGTTCCAGAAGGATTGCGGCCTCCTGGGCTGAAAGGGGAGTGGGATCCAGCCACCGGGTCCATGAGTCTTCTGTGAGGATCACCGGCATGCGGTCATGAACGGCACCCGCTTCCGCATTGGGGGAGGATGTTAGCAGGGAGACCGTCTCGCCGATGTCCGGGTTGGTCTCCCAAATGGCCGCAATCGCAAGTTGGCGGCCATCGCGTCTCTGAAAATAAAATGGCTGCTTTGGGGTGCCGGATTTCCATTCGAAATACCCTGAGGCCGGAACGATCCCCCGCCGGGTTTTGAAGGCCTCACGGTAGCTGGGCAGCTTGTGAACGGTTTCGCTCCGGGCATTGTGCATCAGAGGAAGTTTTTTGTCAGGCTGAGCCCACGAAGGCCGCAGCCCCCAAATCATTTCAATCAGTTCGCGCCCGGAGGGGGCATTGCGAATGACAGGAATCCTGGTCGTGGGGGCAATATTAAAGGAGGGTTTCCATGCGGTGGCATGATCCTCTGCTGCAAATTCCGCAGCAATTTTTTCCGAGAGGTTTTTCTGCACAAATCGCCCGCACATTTTGAAAAAAGCTGTGTCAGTTCATCGTGTCATGTCACACGAATAGGCCGCGAACCCGGCGCCAAAGGCGGTGAGCCAGAGGTGGCGGTCAGAGTCTGGGCCATTGTGGATCCGGTCCTCGAGCGCGACCATCACCGAGGGACTGCTCATATTGCCAGATTTGCGCATGGCGTTACGGGTTTCTTCAAGGCGAAATGCGGGCAGGCGGGATTCGATCGCCTCAATCACGTCACGACCTCCACTGTGGGCGATAATCTGATCCGGAGAATTTCCGGATTTTTCAAAAAGCGACGCGACAGCTTCCGCCGCGACACCGGGCACCGCCTTGTCGAGTTTGTTACGCAGTTGGCCACCATCATTCACAAACCGGATTTTTTCGCGCTCGGCAGGAATGTGTAAGGAGCGAAAGTTGGAAGCGGTCCATGCGCCGGGTTTTCCGTGGGAGCGCCAGATCGCAGCGGAGGCCCCATCCCCGAAAAGGCAGGCACTCACCGCCACGCCGGGATCATCACACAGAAAAAACGCAGCCGAGCAAATTTCGACAGCCACGGTGGCGACGGTGGCATCGGGATGCGCGGCAAGAAAGCAGTTGGCCGCGTGCAAAGTCGGGATGGCGGCTCCGCAGCCAAGGCCGGTTACATCGTGAAGAAACACATCGGGCCGCAAGCCCGTGATTTCTGCAACGTAGCTTGTCACTCCGGGGCACAAGTATCCGGTGCAGGTGCAAAGAAAAACGGCATCAAGGTCCACCGGTCGGATGCCGGCTTTATCGAGGGCATCCCGCAGGACGGAGGCTGCCAACTTCGGGGCCTCACGCTCGAAGGCTTCATTCAGAGCCTGGGGGCCCAACGAAAACAAACCGGGTGGCTCCACGGCAAAATGACGCGTTTCAATTCCGGAATTTCCAAGCAAAACGGTCTCCAAGATTTTTGCGCCCCGGCGGCTGACCTTGTCCATGGCCGGGCTGGTTCGAATGGTGGACCAGACTTCCGGTTGGGTGAGTTGGCAATCAGGAAAAGCGCTGCTGATGGAATCAAGAACCATGAAAATAGTGTGGGATCGGGAGTTAACGGAGGTGGGTGAAAGCGGTTTGCAGTGGAATGAGCCCGCTTCGCACGCCGACCGCGAGCAGGGCTTGTCCGGCAGGATGCGTCAAGAAGGGATGCATGACCATTGCCAATCTCATGCGAAGACCAAATTGTTTTGTCATGCTGCGTGTCATGTTTTCCACACAGGCAGTCCAACTGCTCTCCCCCCGGCCATAGGGAGTCAGTGCCTGGACTGCCGCAAGCGCACTTTCAAATGCCATGGACATTCCGTTTCCTGTGAAGGGTGGAATCGCTGCGGCCGCATCCCCGATGGCCGCCAGAGCTTTGGATTTTTGCCAACCGGGCTGGAAGGCAGCCACCGCCGAAAGGGTGCCGGACTGGAGGCATGCCCCGCCAAGGCGAGAAGCAAGGTCAGCCAAACCCACCGAACGCAGGGCCTCAAAGAGCAACTCGGATTTTTTGGAAGAGGGGATCGCGGAAGCCGGAAACAAACCACAGGCATTGACCGCCCCATGTTCCACCCGGCTGATTCCAAGATAGGCGCCCCGCCCCAAATGCATTTCCAAATCCGAGGTTAGTTCCAAACCCTGAAAATGCGCTTTGAGGCCGATGAAACCGCCTTTGATGGCTGGGCGTCCGGTGCAATTTAGCAGTCCCTCGCGCGGTGGTTCCGTGATCCGGGAATTTTCATAAACCCGCGCACCGGCATGTTTTAAAGCGGCCTGGAGCCGGAAGTCCAAAAGGTGACGCGAGATCCCCAAACCAGGAATCGGAAGTTTAGCGGACAGGATGCTTTTGGCCCCACGAAACCAGGTCATGGTTTCCAATCGCTGCGCACCCTCCAGCAATTGATCCGCCCCCAGGCGCTTGAGCGTTTCTTCCGTAACGCCGCATAAAAATTCGCCACAGACCCTGTGACGAGGATACTGGCCAGCCTCATGGAGTTCGACGGGAATGCCTGCTGACCGCAAACCCAGACCGCAGGAAAGCCCGGCCAAACCTCCTCCGGCAATTGTGATCAGTTTTTCCATGCCTTGAACCTCAACGAACCAGCAAGGCCCGTGGTTTCCGAAATGTTCCACTCCGGCCCCAAAGCGAGACCTTCGGATAATTCGCCCGGCAAAAATCCGGCACGAATGCTTGCCATCATATCATGACGGGTCACCCCGCCGACAAACGGCAGGGCACAGGCGGCAGCAGCCAGAGTTTCCCGAGTTCGCAGCGGCTCGACGAACAAGAGTGCTTTGCGATTTTGAAAACTGGCACCCAAAGCTGAAAGCTTCGGGGAATCAAAATGATGAAGAATCAGGCATCCAACCATCACCTCGGATGTGATGTGGGGTAGGGTTTCAAAAAAGTTGCCTTGATGCCATTGCACGGAGTTTGGGAGGCCATTCGGGGGCGGCGCCAAATCCAGCGCATGAATGGTTCGTCCTCCTCTTGCTATGCTGGCCGCAAGCCGACCCTCTCCCGCTCCGATTTCTGTGATCTCCTGAGCGGCAGATGGCAGATTGGCCAGAATCCACCGGGAATTTCCCATCACGAAATCCAATCGGCGCAGATCCCTCCGGCTCCGCATGGCACGGGGATCCGACGCCGGCAGGCTGTCCAACAACTCGGGCTCAATCACCCTCCTGCGGATCGGGCAGACAATCACGAAGCCTTCATGCGCCGAGCAGCCAAGTCAGGTTCCCCTGCTGGGGACGTACTTTCGCGCAGGGAAAATCAAACTGACCCGAGAAAACATTTTTGAGCATTTCGTCCTTTCCGACACTGTTCACTAAAAAGCAGACGTGACGAGCCGCATTGAGGACCGGGTAGGTGAGTGTGAGACGGTGGGTGTCAAACTTCGGAACAAAATTGGACACAACCCATTTGTCGTGTTCTTCGAGCGCCGCCGTGCCGGGAAAAAGCGAGGCCGTGTGCCCGTCATCGCCCATGCCCAGCAGGATGAGGTC
>JBGSVX010000028.1:0-3363 GCA_041752795.1 Terrimicrobiaceae bacterium | reverse complement strand
ATGGGCAGGCAGGGTTTTGCGGGCTTCTCCGTGCAGGAACCTCCTTCCACCTTACCGGGTCCTTCCAAAGGAACGGCCTTGCCTTCATGAGGGAGTTGCCTGCGGTCGGTGAAGTGCATGTGTGGCTGAGGGGTCCCGAGAAGCAGGGCGTCCGCGAGGCGGCCTCCGAAGCCGGTGCCTCAAACCGGAGATCTCAGGAAGATCTCATCAATGTGTTGGCCGGTTATACGGGCACGCCGCCGGGGGAACTGACCTTCCAGCGCGGGGAAATGGGCAAGCCATGGCTGCCGGGCGGGCCAAGTTTTAATTTGTCCCACTCCGCTGGTGCGACCGCGATTGCGGTGTCGCGTCAGGAGGTCGGCATCGACATTGAACACCCGAACCGCGAAGTCTCCGCAACCGCTCTGGCATCCAAATTTTTTGATGAAAGCGAGTGCCGGCTCATTGCATCACTTCCGGTGTCGAGTCAGAGCCTGGAGTTTTTGCAACATTGGGTTCGGAAAGAGGCCATGACCAAGTTGGGAGGAGAGGGCATTTTTCGAGCGTTGCGGTTTGCGCGGGTGGTCACCGGGGAGGAGGGTCACTATCGTGGCAGACGGGTGGCCCTTTACCCGGTGGCAAACGAGGTGGGAATGCTGGGGGCGCTGGCAGTTTGGGAGCCGGTTCGAGTAAAAGTCTTTGTCATCCCGCCGAAATCCGCAAGTATAGCGTAATGTCTTTTCAAGAACTTGGTTTGTCCGATTCAGTTGTTCATGGTGCCCAGAGAATGGGTTACATTGATCCCACGCCGATTCAGTTGCGTGCGTTCCCGATCGTGCTGTCCGGAAAGGATCTCATTGCCTCCGCTCAAACCGGCACGGGCAAGACGGCGGCCTTCGCGCTTCCGATCCTGACTCTCCTCGGAGATCCACAACACAAGACCCGCTGCCTTGTGCTTGAGCCCACGCGCGAGTTAGCCATGCAGGTCGAAACCGCCTTCCACGATTTTTCCCGCTTCATGGAAATTGATGTCGCGCTCGTACACGGGGGCGTTGGTTATGGAAACCAGAAAGAGGCTCTGCATGGTGGTTGCGATATCATCGTGGCGACTCCGGGCCGGCTTCTGGACCACATGGAACGCGGTGATGCCCACCTGGAAACCGTGGAAATCCTCGTTCTTGACGAGGTCGATCGCATGCTGGACATGGGCTTCCTGCCCGACGTGCGGCGCATTGTCGAAAAGTGTCCGAAAACCCGGCAGACCCTCTTTTTCTCAGCCACGATCCCGGAGGAAATCGAACGCCTGTCATCCTGGTGCCTGCGAGATCCGGAGAAAATTGAAATCGGCGCCCGCCGGTCCCCCGCAGAAACGGTCAACCACGCATTCTATCCGGTGGCGAATGATCAGAAATTCGATTTGCTCCTTGCCTTGCTGGAGCGCACCGACTTTGACAGCGTGCTCATTTTTTCGCGAACCAAGGACGGCGCGGACCGCATTGCGAGGCAGCTCAAATCCCAAAAACATTCGGTGGCAGTGCTTCATTCGAACCGAACCCAAACCGAGCGGGTGGATGCTTTGGAGGGTTTTAAAAATGGCAAGTTTGAGGTGATGGTCGCCACGGACATTGCAGCACGCGGAATTGATATTGCCGGGGTTTCCCATGTGATCAACTACGATGTGCCGCAACATCCGGAAGACTATGTTCACCGGATTGGCCGCACAGGCCGCGCTCAAAATGTGGGCGATGCCTTTACGATCATGGTCGCCGAAGAACTCCCCCACGTGAAAGCCATCGAACGTTTTATTGGTCAGAGAGTCCCCCGCCTCAAACTCGACAACTTCCCGTATTTATACACGGCCATGTTTGATGAAGTCGCATTGGAGGGTGCCTTGAAAGGGGCCAAGGGAGTTCGCGGGCTGAAGGGCACGACATTCGGTCGTCGGAAACGCAGATAGCCGTCCTCCATGAAACGTCCCCTCGCCTGGTTTCTGAGGATTCTCTTTCTTGTGGCCGTGGCCGTGTTGTTGGCTGCCGGCATTTTTTTCGCGAAGGCGGCTTCATGGAAAGCAGATGCCGTCGAGCGCCTTGCCGCCGGTGCCGAAATTATTGAAACCAGTGCCGGCCCGCAACAATGTGCGACCACCGGCGATGGCCCGCCAATTCTTGTCATCCACGGAGTGGCGGGCGGTTACGATCAGGCCCTTGCCATCGCGTCCGCACTTCCTTTGGAGAATAACCAAATCCTCGCGCCATCACGTCCCGGATACCTTGGCACACCGCTCGGGACCAATATCCTGCCCTCCCAACAGGCAACTGCCCTCTCCGCCCTGCTCGACTCGCAAAGCCATGGCAAAGTCACTGTCCTTGCTTTTGGCAATGGCGTGCCGGTCGCCATCGATTTTGCAACCCGCTTCCCGGACCGCATCGACCGCCTGATTTTGATCTCCGGCGTTTACGAGCGACCCAAGCCGACACCCGAAGGCGGGCGCCCGCCCCTCCCCCGCGAAATTCTCACCATGTTGGGTGGAGATGTGACCAGTGCCGTTCTCGCTTGGACTCTGGAGAAGGACCCTGCCCGCGGTACCGGGGATGTGCTTCCTTTGTTCTTTAAAACCGGTGCGGCCACCGCGACCCAACTCATTCTCGCAAATACCGAACAAACCGAATCGGCCTCCAGGTTTCTCATGACCATGCTGCCCATCTCACCTCGCGAACCCGGCCTGCGAAATGACCTCCTCCAATTTCAAATCCTCCAACCCCTGCCTGCCAACAAAATCGCAGTTTCCACTTTGGTGATCCATGGCAATGACGATCCCCTACAATCCGTGGAGGGAGCCCGTCTGTTTGCCGCCAAAATCCCAGGTGCTGTCTTTCTTGCAATTGAAGGAGCCGGCTACCTGCCATGGCTCGGCCCGGACGGCAAACGCGCAGCCACCGCTATCAGCGACTTTGCGCGAGGTGGGCTCTGAAGACTTCGGTCTCACATCGCCCTTTCAAATGAATCGGACTCAGCACGTTTCCGACATCTCCATGTTTCCAAACATTTGGATGCCTTGAGCTCTCAGTGAAGCTATTTTAGAAAACTCTTGAGCATCCAGGCGGTTTTCTGGTGGAGCGTGATGCGGCCAATCATGAGGTCCTGACTCTCAGGATCGTTGACCTCGCCCGCGAGGTCACGAGCGATTTCCGCATCTTTCACCAACTTCTCGTTCGCCACGAGCAATGCGCGAACATATTCCTCTTGGGAGATGGGGGATACAAATTCCTTCATCTGCGCGGTTGCGGCCAAAGCACTGAGCCCGCCGGTCGCATAAGCTCCCAGAGCACGGATACGCTCTGCAATTTCATCAACGGCAACAAATAGTTCTTCGTACTGGGTTTG
>JBGSVX010000027.1:0-2792 GCA_041752795.1 Terrimicrobiaceae bacterium | reverse complement strand
TAATGTGGCTGTCGGCGAAAGAACCACTCTCACTCAACTCTTCCATGCCATTCGGGCACAGGTCAGTATACGGAATCCTGCTGCCGCATCCAGTCAACCAAACTTTCAGGAGTTTCGGGCCGGAGATGTCAGGCATTCACTCGCCGATATTCATGCGGCATCCAAATGGCTGGGTTACCGCCCGACACACACTCTGGATCAAGGCCTCAAGGAAGCCGCTGCATATTACGAAACTCTTGCGATTAAAAACTCATGAAACCACGTGTTGCCATTGTCGGTCTCGGTTATGTCGGACTCCCTTTGGCTCTTCGCTTTGCAGAAGCAGGGGCCGACGTGCTGGGACTGGATATTGATATCGAAAAAATTGCCAGTCTGAGTGCGGGCGAGAGCTACATTCGTCACATTGCGCCCGGGCATATCCAAAGCGCGCTTTCCTCCGACTGCTTCCGGGCTTCTGCCGATTTCTCCGGGATCGCGCAGTGTGATGCCGTCATTATCTGCGTTCCCACTCCTCTCACAAAACACCGCGATCCTGATCTGAGTTATGTTCTGAACACGGCGGGCCAAATCGGCCCGTTTCTTAAAGCCGGCACGGTCGTGTGCCTTGAGTCAACCACATATCCGGGCACCACTGAGGAGGAACTCCGCAGGATTCTGGAAGAAACTTCCGGGCTCATTGCCGGTAGCGATTTTCATTTGGCCTACTCGCCCGAACGTGAAGACCCCGGGAACCCACAGAGCGTCGTCTCCAAAATTCCCAAGGTGATTGGCGGTCTCACCCCGGCCTGTCTGGAAAAGGCATCAGCGATTTACCAGCTTGCCATTGAGACCATCGTGCCGGTTTCCTCCTGCCGTGTCGCCGAGGCCACGAAGCTGATGGAAAACATATTCCGCAGTGTGAACATTGCCCTCGCGAATGAATTGAAGGTTGTTTATGGAAGCATGGGCATTGATATTTGGGAGGTGATTGAGGCTGCAAAAACCAAGCCCTTTGGGTTCATGCCATTTTATCCGGGCCCCGGTCTGGGAGGTCATTGCATTCCAATCGATCCCTTCTATCTCACATGGAAAGCCCGCGAGTTCGGTCTCCACACTCGCTTCATCGAACTGGCCGGCGAAATCAATACCTCCATGCCCGACTACGTGGTCCGCAAAGTGGTCGAAAGCCTGAACGCTCATGGCAAACCGGTCAAAGCAAGTCGAATCCTACTCCTTGGGCTTGCCTACAAACCCAATGTGGATGATGACCGCGAATCCCCGTCCTATGTTTTAATCGAAAAGCTGGAAGCACTCGGGGCGCAGGTTTTCTATAATGACCCCTACATTCCGGAGATTCGCCCATCCCGTGAACATTCCCACCTTGCCGGACGCAAGTCCGTACCGATTTCCATCGACTATGACCTCCTGCTCCTTGCCACCGCACACAAGGAGTACAGGAATTTTGATTTTTCAGGAATCCATCTTCCGATTGTGGATACAAGAGCCTGCGTAGATCCCAATCATCCCCGGCTTGTGCGCTCCTGACGGGAGTCACCCCAGCTAAATTCCGCAGATGCTCAAAATCTTAACAACGCAACCATGACAGGAAAATCAATACTCATCACCGGAGGAACCGGTTCATTTGGCAGGCACTTCATCCGAACAATTCTTCAAAAGTTCCAACCCCACAGGCTCATCGTGTTTTCCCGGGATGAGTTGAAACAGTTTGAAATGGCCCAGGAGTTCAACGCTGAGTGCATGCGGTATTTTTTGGGGGACGTTCGTGATCTTCACCGTCTCATGCAGGCCATGGAAGGCGTTGACTATGTCGTCCATGCAGCGGCTCTCAAACAGGTGCCGGCTGCCGAATACAACCCCTTTGAATGCATCAAGACCAATGTGATGGGCGCGCAGAATGTGATTGATGCAGCCATGGCAAACGGCATCCAAAACGTTGTGGCCCTCAGCACCGACAAGGCAGCCGCTCCGATCAATCTCTACGGCGCAACCAAACTATGCTCCGACAAACTCTTTGTCGCTGCAAACAACGCAAAGGGAGCCCGCAGCATCAAATTTTCCGTTGTCCGCTATGGAAATGTGATGGGCAGCCGGGGCAGTGTGATTCCCTTTTTCCTGGAAAAAAGAAAGACCGGGTTGCTTCCTCTGACTGATGTTGCCATGACGCGTTTCAACATCACGCTCGACAGGGGAGTGGAACTCGTTCTGCACGCATTGAATCAATCACTTGGTGGGGAAATATTTGTGCCCAAGATTCCCTCATATCGGATCACCGATCTTGCCACGGCAGTGGGCCCCTCCTGCCGGCAAACCGTCGTTGGAATCCGGCCAGGAGAAAAAATTCACGAAGAGATGATTACCGAGACAGACGCGCTCCAGACAATTGAAACGGATGACCACTTCATTATCGTTCCAACTCTGGCTGGCATCAACAACGTGGATTTGGCCGCCAGGTTTTCGGAAGCACACAAAGGCCAGGCGGTTCCCCGGGGTTTTTCCTACAGCTCGGGTACCAATACGGACTGGCTGACCGTTGATCAAATCCGAGCGCTTATTCAAACGCACCTTGACCCAACGTTTTCTCCAAACGCATGAGTTTTGATGTGCCGTCCCCCTTCCTGCCCTACGGCAGGCAGGACATTGACAATGCCGACATTCAGGCCGTTGTGAATGTTCTGCAGTCGGATCTCCTGACTCAGGGGCCCGCGGTTCCCCGTTTTGAGCAAATCGTTTCGTCATGGTGTGGTGCCCGTCATGGCATGGCTGTTTCGAATGGCACAGCTTCCCTGCATCTT
>JBGSVX010000026.1:0-3338 GCA_041752795.1 Terrimicrobiaceae bacterium | reverse complement strand
GGTTAATCCCGTGAACCGTTCGTTTTGGTCCGGGCGCCATGGGAAACTGTAAATCCGGAAAAATCCGAGCGCATGGTCCACTCTCAGCAAATGAAAAATCCCAAGCATGGACCGCATGCGGTTCCGCCACCATTGGAAGTTGTCTTTCTCCATGGCTTTCCAGTCATACAACGGAAAGCCCCAGTTCTGACCCCATAACTCGGTGAACGGATCGGATTTGAAAACTTTCTCAGGCGGAGCTCCGCAGGAAAGATCCAAATCAAAGATTTGCGGCAGGCTCCACACATCGGAACTGAAGACACTGACTCCCACCGGCACGTCGCCAATGAGGATAACCCCCGAGGTTTCGGCGTGGGATCGAACCTCTTGCCATTGGGTGAGCGCGATCCATTGCACGTATGCCCGAAATGTGACCCGGCTCTGGAAGGATTTCTTTTCTTTGGAGGGAAGGCCGGAAACCCACGCATTCGCTGCGGGCAGGTTTCTGTGTGACTCGGGCCATGCCGCTGTGTCCTCCTGTCCGGCGTGATGCTCCAAAAGTGCACGGTGCAGGGCATACGCCTCCAGCCACCCGGCATTCGCTTTTCGGAATTTCGCAAAGACCCGTCGGCGGGATGTCGTGCCTGCCAATTCCTCAAACCCCGCATAGGCAGACTCCAACAGGGCCCACTTCAGACGTTTGACTCCATCATAGTCAACCCGCGTGGACTCTGAGGAAACGGGGTGGATTTTCAAAGCGGCCTCAAAGGCCTCCCGTGAAAGATCCGGTAAAGTCTCCGGCGTCACGGAAAGGGTGAGAGGATCAATCGCCATGGCGCTCAACAGGTTGTACGGGCTGTTGTCCGAGCCGGGCTCGTTGATGGGAAGGATTTGAACGGCCCGGATGCCCTGGCCCGCAGCCCATGAAATGAACTCCCTCAGAGAGGTGGTGTCCCCGATGCCAAGGTCAGTCTGGCCTCTCAAGGAAAAGACGGGCACGAGCACCCCTGCGATTTTTTGTTCCGGGCCGAATTCCATCCCTCATGGTAATAAAGTCCGGGAGCAAAGTGATCAACTCTGCTTTTCTTGAGATTTCAAGCTTCCCACCGGCAGGAGGTCGCGTATTTTGTGTGGCTGTGAGTTACCGGGTCTTCGCACGCAAATACCGTCCCCAAACATTCGAGCAAGTGGTGGGGCAGGAACACATCACACGAACGCTGCAAAATGCAATTCGTGAAAGCAGGGTCGCGCAGGCCTATATGTTTGTGGGCCCGCGTGGGATCGGGAAAACTTCCACTGCACGAATCCTCGCCAAGGCATTGAATTGTCAGAGCGGTCCGACCTCGGAGCCATGTGGCACATGCAGTTCCTGCCTGGAAATCGCAGAGGGCCGGAGTCTGGACGTGATGGAAATTGACGGGGCCAGTAACAACGGCGTCGAAAATATTCGGGACCTCCGCGAAAATGCGGCCTACTCGCCAGCGCGGGGACCTTACAAAATTTATCTCATCGACGAGGTTCACATGCTGAGTACGGGAGCATTTAACGCCCTGCTCAAAACCCTCGAAGAACCACCGGAACACGTGAAATTTATTTTTGCGACGACGGAAGCGCAAAAAGTGCCGGCCACAATCACAAGCCGGTGTCAGCGTTTTGACCTCCGCCGGATTCCCACGGAGGCCATATCGAACCATTTGGCCTCCATTGCGGAGAACGAAAAAATTGTGTTGGAGAAGGCGGCAGCGGATGCCATCGCGCGCGCGGCGGAGGGTGGCCTGCGGGATGCGGAGAGCATGTTGGATCAGGCCGTGGCCTTTTGCGGGGACTCGATCACAGAGGAGGGAGTGATGTCCATTTTTGGGTTCACTTCACGACAGACGGTTTCGGGACTGGTGGGCCACATTTTGGAGCATGATGTCCGTGCAGCACTGAATTTAATTTCTGAGCAGGCCGACTCAGGCAAAGACCTTTCCCGGCTTTTGGGAGATGCGACAGCCCATGTGCGGGACCTGCTCGTGCAGGGGGTTTCCTCGGATGCCCCGTCCCGCAGGGAACAGTTTCTCCTGTTGCTGGATCACTTTGCCGAGGCAGAACAAAAGATGCGGTGGGCGCCTGACAAAAAACTGCAATTCGATGTGGCGGTGATCAAGGCCGTGCACCTTTTGGGTCAGGCCAGCTTGGACGACATCCTCGCCACGCTCACGGCCCTCAGATCCGGCGAAGCCCTTCCCGCGTCTGCTCCACGGGCCCGGGAAATCCCGTCGTCTGCTCCCGCAGCATCTCCGCGCCCCGTCACGATTCCTCAGTCGGTCCCGCTTGCCGCACCTCCTGCATCTTCGGGATCCGCGCCTCTGGCTGCCAAGTCTCCCTCAGCCCAACCTCCCATTTCCGAACCTCCTACAGCCAAACCCGCCACGGAGGAAGTCGTCGTGGATGCCTCGGTTGCCTGGGAGCGGGTTTCTTCGGAATACGAAAAATCTCTCATCTACCGATGGCTCTCCGGAGGAGTATTTCAGGGACTGAGTGGCACGACTCTGACCATTGCCCTGCCTCCCTCCGCGCGCGAAGGCATGGAGTCTCTCGTGGGAGACCGGGGTCGCAAAGAAGCCGAAGGAAAACTCGCCAAAATTCTTGGCAAATCAGTCAAGCTGATTCTGGAAATTGGAGACGATGTTCCCGAACCGGAAATCCCAGCCGAAGTCGAGCCTGAGCCCCCGGTTGAAACCAAACCTGCAACGACCACTGCCCCGGTTTCTGAGACCGCTCTACCTGCTGATGCCATGGAGGCCTTCAAGGATGATCCTCTAATCCGCCAGGCACTCGAACTTTTTTCCGCAGAAATCCAGACCAAACCCTAACCCGAATTTTTTTAAAAATATGAACATCCAAAAAATGATGAAGCAGGCCCAACGCATGCAGGAACAACTTGCTGCGGCCCAGGCGGACCTTGCCAACAAAACGATTGAGGCCACGGCCGGCGGCGGAAAAGTGACCGTCACCGCAAATGGTACCGGCGATATCCTGAAAATCAAAATTGACCCCTCCGTCGTTGATCCCTCGGATGTGGACATGTTGGAAGACCTTGTCTTGGCCGGCGTGCAAAAAGCTCAGGAAGATGCCCGCGAGGCCGCTTCCACGGACATGAAAAAAATTACAGGCGGCATGAGCCTCCCAGGTCTCTCGTTTTAAGGTCATGAGCGTTTGCCCAGACACTTGGATCCGCCGTATGGCCCTCGAACGCGGAATGATCGAACCCTTCGTCGAAAAACAAGTCAAAGAGCTGGATGGCGGAGCCCGCGCGATCAGCTATGGCCTCTCAAGTTACGGCTATGACCTTCGGGTTTCGGATGAATTCAAAG
>JBGSVX010000025.1:0-8037 GCA_041752795.1 Terrimicrobiaceae bacterium | reverse complement strand
TTGACCAGTTCTTTGCAGGCGCGGGAACTCGAGATCCGTTCCTTGAGGTACATGTGAAAGACTGTTCCGCCCGTGTATTTTCTTTGGAGTTCCTCCTGATGAACGAGAGCCACGAACGGATCTTCGGTCCATCCCACGGGGAGCTGGGACGAGTTGGTGTAATAAGGGGCATCCAATCCCCCGGCTTGCAGGATGCCGGGAAACCGCTGACGGTCCGTTCGTGCGAACCGGTAGGTTGCGCCCTCGGCGGGGGACGCCTCCAAATTGTAGAGGTGGCCGGTCGATTCTTGAAACTCGACCATGCGGGCCCGCATGTGGTCCAATAGTCGCAGGGCAAATGTTTTCCCCCATGGCGTCGCGATGTCTTCGTGGTCACCTGTGAAATTTCTCACGCACTCATTGATCCCGTTGGCACCAATTGTCGAAAAATGATTTCTCAGAGTCCCGAGATAGCGCCGGGTGTAGGGGAACAGTCCGGCGTCAATACGCTCCCCGATGATCTTGCGTTTGATTTCCAAACTGTCCTTGGCCATCACAAGCAGGTTGTCCAGTGCCTGAAGCAGGGACGCTTCGCTTCCCCGGTAGAGATAGCCGAGGCGCGCGCAGTTGATGGTCACGACGCCCACGGAACCGGTTTGTTCTGCTGACCCGAAGAGCCCGTTTCCCCGCTTGAGGAGTTCCCGCAAATCCAATTGCAACCGACAGCACATCGACCTCACCATCTGAGGCTGCAAATCGGAATTCAAAAAATTCTGGAAATACGGCAGCCCGTATTTGGCGGTCATTTCAAACAGCAGATCCACATTTTCCCCCTCCCATGGAAAATCCGGGGTGATGTTATACGTCGGGATTGGAAACGTGAACACCCGCTCAAGCGCATCACCGGCCATCATCACTTCCAAAAAGGCCCGGTTCAGCATGTTCATTTCCGGCTGCAATTCGCCATAGGTGAAATCCATCGTCTCGCCACCCACCACTGGCGCGGTCCCTTGCAGATCCTCCGGGCAGGTCCAGTCAAAGGTCAGATTCGTGAATGGCGTTTGCGTGCCCCAGCGGGATGGCACATTCAGATTAAAAATAAATTCCTCCATGCACTGACGCACGTCCTGATAATCGAGGCCCTCCCTGCGCACATAGGGAGCCAGGTAGGTATCAAACGAACTGAACGCCTGCGCGCCCGCCCATTCGTTTTGCAGGGTGCCCAAAAAGTTTACCATCTGACCCAATGCTGTGCGCAGTCGGCGGGGCGGACGGGACTCCACTTTGTTCGAGACCCCGTTGAAGCCCTCTGCCAGGAGCATGCGCAGCGACCACCCGGCGCAGTAACCGGAGAGCATGTCGAGGTCATGAATATGAAGATCGCCTTCCCGGTGGGCCTGACCGACCTCCGGCGGATAGACCTGACCCAGCCAATAATTTGCGGTCACTTTTCCCGCCACGCTCAAAATCATTCCACCCAGAGAAAATCCCTGATTTGCGTTGGCCTGAACCCTCCAGTCCGTGCGGCCCACGTATTCTTCCACGGTGGAAATGGCATCCACGAGGGCTGCTCCGCGTTCCCGCAGGGCCCGCCGTTGTTCGCGGCACGCAATTGAGGCCCGCAAGGCGCCAAGATATCCCGCCTCCGCAAGCACCCCGTCGAACAATTCCTCCAACTCCCCCGTGGCCACAATGCGCACTTCATGTTTCGCCGCAAGTTTGCGCAAAAGTTCCTCCCGCAATTCCATGGCCCGCTCTGCTCCAAATTCCCCCGAAGCCCGCCCCGCCCGCTCCATGGACTCCGTGATCTTCTTCGCATCAAACCCCGCGATCGCCCCATCCCGCTTGCGAACGCACTCGGGAAGCGACCGCGGAACATCCAACAACCAGGACTGGGAAATAGGGGAAATGGCATCCATAGATTAGATGTTTTAATTTAATGGAAAATACCATGTCAACTATTAGTTGATAAAAATTTTTGCAAAACCACAAGATATAGTGGTTTCATGGCAAAGGAGACCGGGAAAAAGCGGACTCGTCCCGCCGTAGGCCTTGCGATGGCGGAAGGCGGTGCGTGCGGCATATTTTGCTTAAAACTTAATTCTTAATTCTTAATTCTTAAAACTCTCCGCATGAATCTCCCCTCACGCAAACTTGATGTTCCAGCGGAGTTGCGGGCAGCGTAGAATTGAAGCTCATGTCTCCGCGTTTTTTGGAATTGTTTTGGCGTCAGGTGCTCCGTCCGGCATGGCGGAGGCCAGGGCTTTCCGTATTGAATGCTGCGAGCATTGCGTTGGGTGTGGCGGTGTTTTTGGCGATTCAGATTGCGAATGAGGGAGCGGTTGCGAGTTTCCGGTCAGCCGTGGCGCAAACAACCGGCCGGGCGGATTTGGAGATTCGCGGGGAGATTGATGAGCGCATTTTGCCTGCCGTTGCCGCCACGGAAGGAGTTCGTTTGGCGGCACCGATGGTTGAAGGGATTTTGACCTTGGTGGAGCCCAAGGGGGAGTATCTGCGCGTCCTTGGGGTGGATCCCTTTGAGAGCGCGGGTCTGCTCGCATTTGAGTTGGAGGCGGTTGGTGGGGAGACTTTGGATTATGAGTTATGGCTGAGAGAGCCGGGAGTGTTGGCGACTTCCCCGGCTCAGGCGGAGCGCATGAAATCATGGGCTGACGGCGGAAAGGTGCAGGTGCTGTCCGGTGCCAACCAAGTGCAAGTGATGCCAGCATTTTCCTTGATCACCGAGGAGCCGCTCGCGAAGGCTGAGCCGCGCCTTGCGGCGATGGATATCAGTTGGGCTCAGGAAATCCTCGCCATGCAGGGACGGCTCACTTCGATCCAACTTCTCTTGCACACGGGAGCCAATGCGGACGAAGTCGCCCAACGCCTGCGTGCAATCGTTCCTGCCGATCTGATTGTTTCGCCCCCGGCCGGTCGGAATGACGAAATGCAGATCATGATGGCGGCCTTTCATTTGAACCTGACGGCCATGAGTTTGGTTTCGGTGATTGTCGGGATGTTTCTCATTTATAACAGCGTGGGAGCGGCGGTGGTCCGGCGTCAGCATCAGATCGCCATTCTGAGAGCCTGCGGAACCACACGTGGAGAAATCCGGTGTTTGTTTCTTGGCGAGGCAGTGGCGGAGGCTGTGGTGGGAGCGGCGATTGGCATCCTTGCCGCTCCGGTGTTGGCAGGCCTCGTGGCGGCACCTATAGCAGGAACAATATCGTCCTTGTATGAACTCACCAGCGTGAACACGCTTGGCCTCACCGGGTGGCAGATTTTGAGTGGATTCGGGGTCGGCATTTTTGCTGCGGTGATTGCCGCATGGCTCCCCTCCTCCGAGGCCGCAGGAATTGATCCGGCAAGCATCCTCCACCCCGGAGCCAGCCAGAGGGTTTTTGCTCCGCGCATCGCCTTTCGAACAGCCATGGCTGGCCTTTGCCTGGTTGCCGCGCTCGTTGCCGGGCTGGCTTCTTTGCACGGCGGGCCGCGCTTTCTCGGATTTGTTTCGGCGGGCTTTGTGATCGCCGGGTTTTCATTTTTGACTCCATGGTTCGCCATGGCCGTTGGAAAAATCGCGCGGCCTTTTGGACTCACCGGCCGCATGGCAGCCGATCATCTGGACCGTTCGCTACATAGAAATGCCATGACCATTGCCGCCCTTGCTGCGGCTGTGGCCATGGCGGTTGCGGTTACTGTGATGATCCACAGCTTCCGTTCCAGTGTACAGCGCTGGATCGAAAAAACACTCACCGCCGATTTGTATGTGGCTCCCGCAGCCAATGAAATCGGGGGTCTGCACGCCTTTCTTCCATCAGGCGCCAAAGAATGGATGGCGGCCCGGCCGGAAGTCGCTGCGGTTTCCACCTTCCGCGAGCTTCCCGTGCGTTATGATAACGAAATGACCAGCCTTGCCGTGATTGAAGGCCGAGCCAGGGGTCAATTGGAATTTCTGGAAGGCTCCCCGCCGGATGCCGCGGAGCTGTTTGAAAGTGGCCGGGCGGTCGCGATCAGCGAAAGTTTTGTGACGAGGTTTGGTAATCCGGGGTCAGAAATCCGCCTGATGACCCCGCGTGGCGAAAAGGAATTTCCTGTGGCTGGAATCATACGTGATTACACGCGGGATGGGGGGTCGATTCTCATTCCGCGCGGACTATTTGCATCAGCCTGGGACGATGAGCGTCTGCATTCGCTGGCGGTCAACCTGCGGGATCCGGCGGCCGTGGAGTCTCTCACTTCGGCCTTCCGCGAGCAATTCGGGAATGCGGGTCAGTTTGCCATCTATGACAATTTGGCCCTGCGCGCGCGGGTCTTTGAAATCTTTGAGCAAACCTTTGCGGTCACGTCCGCGCTTCGGGTGATTGCCATCCTTGTGGCAGCGGTTGGAATTTTGTTTTCACTCAGTATTCTGGCCACCGAGCGAGGGCGTGAAATCGGGGTTCTGCGCGCGATTGGTGCTTCGCGCCCCCAAATTCTGGGATTTTTTCTGGGCGAATCCGCACTGATTGGCTCTGCCTCGGCTCTCTGCGGGCTTGTTAGCGGGGCCGTTCTCGCGATGGTTCTCACATGGGTCGTGAACAAAGCCTTTTTCGGGTGGAGCATCAATCTCACCTATCCGTTGGCAGCACTGCTTCCGACTCCACTTTGGATTGTCGCCGCCTCGGTTCTTGCGGCATTTTTCCCGGCATGGGTCGCCTCACGAACCCCGCCGGCCGCCGCCGTGCGCTTTGAATGAGTGCGCAAAGCAGAGGAAGTGGGGAAATTCGGCCAGATACTATTCTGGTTTGGATAACCGCTATTTCCATGTGCAACTCGATGAGCATTTTTCTGCTCTGACCCCTCCGCCTTGTGCTGGCTTGCCAATACCACGCGGCATTGGGTGCAGATCACGCTTTTGATGGGCGGCCAGTGCGCAAAGTCAGGCGTGTTGAGGCGTCAGGTTCAATCTGGCTCGCAATTCGGCCTGTCGCTGACGGGCAACGTCCCCAATCCGGTTGTAGAAAGCAACCTTTTCAACCGCTGTCATGTGGCGGGTATCTTCGTAGATGCGCTCCTGCGCCTGACGTTTCATTTCCACGCAATCAAATATTTTATTCTTCATAGCTGATCACCTCCGATGGGGTGTTGATGGAAAGTGTATCATAGCCGTTGATCAAATTCACGCCGTTATAAAGCGGAATTTTGTCGAAGTGGACGATGTGCTGGAAATTCCAACTGATGATGATCCGGCACCGTTGGACTGTGGCCACCGCCACATGAAGGGCGTCTGCCTCCCATTTTGGAGTCACGACGGCTGCATGCAGATAGGCATCGCGGAGTGTGGCGGGTCTGAAATGGCATTTCAAGCTCCCGATGGTCGGAGGCATCGGTTTCCTTGCACGGCTGAATTGATGATCTTATTTTTTCTGACATTTCTTCATGCTCTTCAGTTGCTTCATGGTAAATCTTGAAGCGACTAATAAAATTTCCATGCAACTCGATTTTGATCTCACCGGGAAACCTGCTCCCAAGCCTGAAAAGCCCGAGAAGCCCGCAAAACCCGAGCGGGCCGAGCCGGTTGTTTTCAGCGTAGGCTCGCTCACGCGTCGGATTCGCGACGTGCTGGATGACGAACTGGGGGATGTCTGGGTGGAGGGGGAAATTTCCAATTTGCGGCGTCAGTCCTCGGGTCATGTCTATTTCACGTTGAAGGACGCGACAGCGCAACTCGCCTGTGTGATGTTTGCACGGACGGCGTCAGGGTTGCGGGAAGTGGCCTTTGCCGACGGGCTGCAACTTGAGGTGTTGGGAGGAATCAGCGTTTACGAGCCGCGCGGTCAATATCAGCTCATTATCAAAAATGCCCGCGCGCGTGGAGCGGGAGTGCTTCATGCGAAATTCGAAGCGCTCAAACGCAAGTTGGAAGCGGAGGGTTTGTTTGATGCGGCTCGCAAAAAGCCATTGCCACGATTTCCGACGCGGCTTGGTTTGGTAACCTCGCCGACGGGTGCGGCGATCCGGGATTTTTTGAATGTGTTGCACCGGCGTCACCCCGGGATTCAAGTGATCATCAATCCTGTGCGTGTGCAGGGACGCGGTGCGGCAGGGGAGATTGCGCGGGCGGTCAAAGAATTCGGGGAGCCTGAAAAATGGAATTTGCCGGTGGTGGATGTGGTGGTGGTGACCCGTGGAGGTGGGAGCCTTGAGGATTTGTGGGAATTCAACGAGGAGGAGGTTGCTCGGGCCGTGGCAGCGAGTCCTGTTCCGGTGGTGAGTGCGGTGGGGCATGAAATTGATTTTACCATCTGCGATTTTGTATCGGATTTTCGAGCGCCGACGCCGAGCGCTGCCGCCGAAATTCTCTCTGCAGATGCGGCCGAGTTGGTGGCCCGATTGAGGCGCGACGCAGGCCGGATGGAAAGAACCTGCAGGCAGGTGATGGAAAACGCCCGGCTTCGTCTGCAAAATTTCCGGAGCAGCACACTTTTCCGGGAACCCCGCCGCCGTCTTGATGAGGCGTCCCAGCGTTTGGACCGTGCCGGCATGGACCTCACGAGGCTTGCCGGAACGGCATTAACTCAGAGAAGGATGGACCTCGTTCGATTTGCTTCCGCGTTTGATCCCACTCTTCTTCTTTCGAGGGTTGCCAATTTGCGATTGCAAACGGCGGGTGTCTTTCTGCGTTTGAAGGAGCCTCCCCGGCGAAAAATCTCCGAGGTTTCCAATCGTCTCGGAATCCTTGCCGCCAAACTCTCGTCACTGGATCCCCGGGTCACTTTGGAACGTGGCTTCACGATGACCTGTGGACCGGATGGCATCCCACTCCGTTCCGCCCGCGATGCGATCTCAGCCGGTCATTTGGAAACCCGATTCGCTGACGGCAAGGTAAAGTCCGTGGTCAGCAAAGCCGAATAACTATTTTTTTTCGCCCGGTTGTTTGGCCATGGCTCCGGTGGCGGAATCCAATTTGACGGCAATCGCAGCATTCTCCGGATCAATCGAAATGGCCTTTTTCCAGTAGAGAACGGCCTCGGAGGATTTTCCCAATTTGAAATAGGTGTCCGCAATGTGGTCAAAAACGACGGCATCCGGCTCAGGGAGATGTTCGGCGGCGCGGAGGAGGGTTGCGAGGGCGTCTTCGTATTTTCCCTGACGGTAGTAAAGCCAGCCGAGGCTGTCGAGGAAGGCTCCGCTGGTGGGTTCCAACTCCACCGCACGGCGGATGAGTTGGCCGGCTTCTTCCAAATTTTCGTTACGGTCCACCCACATGTAACCAAGGTAATTGTAGGAACGGGCCGCATTCGAGGAATCCATGGTAATCGAGCGACGGAAGTGTTTTGCTGCCGCTTCAACGTCCCCGGCCTGTTCACTTGCGGCTCCGTAGTCAAAATAGAAATCCGCATTGAGCATCTCGGGCTGAAGATTTGCGGCCTCCTTGGCCGCTTCTTCAAAGGCTTTGAGCGCTTCTGCGTGATTTTTTGAGTGGCTGAGCGCCATGGCATAAAAATACGTGAGGCGGGGAGTGGATGGAAACAGCCTGCGGGCCTCGGCCAGTGTGTCTGCGGCAGATGAAAAATCCTGGGCTTTGAAGAGCAGGTCAGCGACAAACAGGTGACGGTCAATGACCTGGGGCTCGATGATGAGCGCCTGACGCGCACTGGCGGCGGCCTTGGTGAGATTGCCCTCGCGGAGGTGCAACTGACTCAATTGGTCATATGCGCGCAAATCCAACGAGTTGAGTTCAACGATTTCCTCAAGCACAGCGATGGCCTCTGCCGTTTGACCGAGTTCATTGTAGCCTGCGGCCAATTTCTGACGCAACTGTGGCACGGATGCTTTGATTGTGTAGGCCTTGCGGTAGGCGTCCATGGCTTTTTGCACATCGCGGGAGAGCGCGTAGAGGTCGCCGGCCCGGGCAAGGCTGAACGCATCTTTCTGTGAGAGTTCCACGGCTTTTTCCAGACTGACCGCCATGCGTTGGGCCGATTTGGGATCTGAGCCTCCGGAACTGAGGCGACCGGTCAGCTCAGCAAGAGAAAGCCAAAATTCGGGGTCCTCGGATTTGGTGGTTGCGGC
>JBGSVX010000024.1:0-3588 GCA_041752795.1 Terrimicrobiaceae bacterium | reverse complement strand
GAGCGGCCTGATGTATGCGAGGCCCTGCAGTCCACCCCGCAGAAACTTTTTTCGGAGCAGGAGGGGCTTGTGATTGTGGATGAAGTCCAACGCATGCCCGGGTTGTTTGCCCTGCTTCGTCCCCTGTGTGACGACCGGAATCGCAAAGCCGTTTTTTTGTTGCTTGGCAGTGCATCGTGGGACCTTGTGAAGGGAGTGTCCGAGACTTTGGCCGGGCGTATTCAGTTTGTTGATGTTTCGGGATTTTCGCTGCAGGAGGTTGGTATGGAGCAGCAGGATAGAGTCTGGTTTCGAGGAGGTTTCCCCCGAGCATTTCTGGCGGAGTCGGAGTTAACATGGGAGCGTTGGATGGAAATTTTTGCGCGCACATTTTTGGAACGCGACATCCCCACGTTGGGGTCCAGGGTGTCATCAGTATTATTGGGTCGGTTTTGGCGCATGCTGGCGCACTTCCACGGACAGACATGGAATGCGGCCGAGTTGGCACGCTCCATGGATATGAGTGTGACCGCAGTAAATCATTATCGGGATTTGCTTGCGGGCACCTTCATGTTGCGGGTCCTGCCACCATGGTTTGAAAACCTTGGAAAACGTTTGGTCAAATCGCCAAAGGTCTATTTGCGGGACAGCGGCATCCTGCACCATCTGTTGGGCGTGGGAGAAATGCTCCAATTGCGGATGCATCCCCGCTATGGCGCGAGTTGGGAAGGTTTTGCGCTGGAGCAAACACTGATCAGTCACGGCGAACGTGAGTCGTATTTTTATGGCACACAGCGTGGTGCTGAACTTGATCTTCTGCTGCTGAGGAGAGGAAAACGATGGGGGTTCGAATTCAAATGCACAGATGCGCCCAAGACGACAAAATCCATGCACATCGCCATGGAGGATTTGCAATTGGAACATCTTTGGGTGGTCTATCCGGGCACCCTGCAGTATGCACTAACAGATAAAATCACCGCCCTTCCCCTGCGCAACATGGCAACCCTGCAACTCGGGAGCTGATCAGGATTTCTGGGGACTCAGTAAGCCTTGGCCCAAATCACTCTCTGACGACTCGGCTTGCCGCTGAATGGGCAGGTGCCTGGCTCGGGGTTTTCTTCGAACGGGATGCAGCGGATCGTGACCTTGAGGTCGGTCTTGATTTGTTCTTCGGTGGCGGCAGAGCCGTCCCAATGTGTGAGGGCAAAACCACCATGGATTTCCGGTTTGCCAGAATTTTTTGGGGTAAAAAATTCGTAGAATTCTTCCTTCGAATCGATCGGGCGGCTGTGCGCAGAAACAAAGGCTTCCGCGCGGGAGAGCAGGGCGGATTGGATTTCGCCGAGAATGCGGACGACCGTCTCAGGACATTCGGTCATTGGCAGAAACGCTTTGGATTTGGGCGGTTCGTCCCGGCGGGCGAGAGCAACCGTTCCTTGTTCAAGGTCACGGGGACCGATTTCGATGCGGACAGGAACGCCTTTTTTGATCCATTCCCAGCTTTTGACACCACCACCAAGATCCCGCGTGTCCACTTCAACAATCACCGGCAAACCCGCATAGGAACTCGCCCGAAGAGCTGACGCCAAATTTTCTGCCGCCTCCAGCACGGCCGCTTTGCTTTCTTCTTTGGGAGTGATCGGCAGGATCACGACATGCGCCGGGGCAATTCGGGGCGGCAAAATCAAACCATCATCATCCGCATGCGCCATAATCAGCGTGCCAATCATGCGGGTGCTGACCCCCCAACTCGTCGTCCAGGCATGTTCCACCGAACCATCCCGCGACTGAAATTTGATGTCCGATGCCTTGGAGAAATTTTGACCCAGGAAGTGGGACGTACCGGCTTGAATCGCTTTGCGGTCCTGAACCATGGCCTCGATGCAATACGTGCGAACAGCACCAGGAAAACGCTCGCTTTCACTTTTTTCTCCGACCACCACCGGCAGCGCCAGATAGTCCCGCGCAAAGGTTTCATAGACCCTGAGCATTTTCATGGTCTCCACCTCGGCCTCCTCGCGGGTTTCATGCGCGGTGTGTCCTTCCTGCCAGAGAAATTCCGCCGTCCTCAAAAACAAACGTGGCCGCATTTCCCAACGCACAACATTCGCCCACTGATTCAGCAAAATCGGCAGGTCACGCCAGGATTTCACCCAACGCGCATACGCGGCTCCAATGATCGTTTCGGATGTTGGCCGCACCACAAGCGGTTCGGAGAGCTCTCCGGCCGGCACTAGTTTTCCATCACGGACCTCGAGACGGTGATGCGTCACCACAGCACACTCCTTGGCAAAACCCTCCACATGAGCCGCCTCTTTTTCAAGGTAACTCAAGGGAATGAACAAAGGAAAATACGCATTGCGGTGACCGGTGGCCTTGAACATGCCATCCAGCACGGACTGCATATTTTCCCAAAGCGCATACCCCCATGGTTTGATCACCATGCATCCGCGCACCTCGGAATTTTCTGCCAGATCCGCAGCCCGGATCACTTGTTGATACCACTCGGGAAAATCGTCGGAACGGGTCGGTGAAATAGCAGTCTGAGTTTTCATGGAAAAAAATGGGGTGGTCGACGGGACTCGAACCCGCAACAGCCAGTACCACAAACTGGAGCTCTACCATTGAGCTACGACCACCATCTGAAAGAGAGGGAAATGTATGCCTTGAAGACGGGCATTTGTCAATCCGAGAGAAATGCAGTCATTGCAAGTTGCTTATAATCAGCATTTAACAATATCATTGACCAATCCCCGTTTTTGCGGCTACTATACGTCTCCAATTTTTAGATAAAAAGAAAGTAGGTGAATTTAGATGCCGGAAGTTCTCGTTAGAAAAGGTGAGCCGATTGATCGGGCGCTCAAGCGCTTGAAGTCGAAGCTCGACACAGAAGGAATCCTCGATGAGGTCCGCAGATTGCGGGCTTTTGAAACGCCCGTACAACGGTCGCGCCGCAAAGCAAAAAACAATGCAAAGCGCGCGAAAATGAAAGTCCGCTTCAACTTCAGCCTGCCTTGAGCACATCGAAGTGAAAGCAATTATCGCCGGCTGCGGTTTCCTTGGGGAGGCCGCAGCCGGACTTTTTTTGAAGCGGGGTTGGCAGGTCCTTGGTCTGTGTGCGAGGGAGGAATCCGTTGCGCGATTGCGCGAACTCGGTCTGGAATCCGCCGCGATGGATATTTCCTCCAAGTTGCAATTTTCGGAGGAATGGCGGGATGTGGATGTTTTGATTCACTGCGCCAGCTCCGGCCGTGGCGGACCCGACGCCTATCGCCGCGTTTATGTTGACGGATTAAAAAACCTGATCGCGGCAACCAGCGCCCGCAGGGTTTTGTTCACGAGCAGCACGTCGGTGTATGCGCAATCCGACGGAAGCCTTGTCACGGAATCCGATCCCGCCGCTCCAACGGTCGAAACCGGCAAATATTTGTTGGAGGCTGAGCAGATCGCCACGGAAGCCGGGGGATGTGTTTTGCGTTTGGCCGGCATCTATGGACCCGGGCGCTCGGTGTTGCTTCGAAAATACCAAGAAGGCACCGCCGTTCTTGAAAATGGCGGAGGTCGCTGGATCAATCAAATCCACCGGGATGATGCCGCTGCCGCGTTGGT
>JBGSVX010000023.1:0-3569 GCA_041752795.1 Terrimicrobiaceae bacterium | reverse complement strand
GACGGGGCATCTTTGCCTCCGTAGATGATTGCTGGGACGGATCCGCGGCTGCGGACTGCTTTGACGGCGTTGCGCCCGGCTTCGGCCCGGGGACGGGCGGCGAGTTTGACTTGTTTGGCCATAAATGTGTTTTGGATTATTTGTTGAGGTCGAAGAGGGAACTCACCGATTCGTCATCGTGGATGCGGCGGATGCCCTCACCGAGCAGTTGGGCGACGGAAAGCACTTTGATTCCCTGGCCGCCTGAGCTGCGCACGGGAACACTATCCGTCGTGATGAGTTCCTTGATTTCGGAACCCCTCAACCGTTCGAGAGCCAAATCTGTCAGAACGGCGTGAGAAACGCCAGCATAAATATTTTTGGCACCCTGATCTCTCAGAATTTTGGCGGCGCCAACAAGGGTCCCGGCCGTTTCCGTGAGGTCATCCACGATGATCACATTGCGGTCTGCAACATCACCAATGACGGCAACCGGCTCGATTTCGGTGGCGGTTTTGCGCTTTTTGACAACGATGGCAAGCCCTGCATTGAGGGCGGTAGCGTAGGCCGAGGCCATTTTGACCCCGCCAACATCCGGGCTGACCACGACAAGATCACCGAGTTTCAGGCTGCGCAGGTATTGGATCATGACCGGCAGCGCGTGGAGGTGGTCCACAGGAATATCGAAGAAGCCCTGCAATTGCTGAGCGTGCAAGTCCATGGTGAGCACGCGGTTCACGCCGGCCGCGACGAGAAGATTGGCCACCAGTTTGGCGGTGATTGGAACGCGGGGTTGATCCTTGCGGTCCTGACGTGCATAACCAAAAAATGGAATCACGGCGGTGATCCGGGTGGCGCTGGCCCGACGGGCGGCATCCACCAGGATGAGCAATTCCATGAGGTTTTGATTCGTCGGTGGGCAGGTCGGCTGCACAATGTAAACGTCCCGCCCGCGAACGTTTTCATTGATTTTGACAAATGTTTCCCCATCCGGGAAGGAGGTCACTGTGGCATCACAGAGGGGTTGACCCAGGTAGCTGCCGATTGCACCGGCGAGCTTCGCGTTGGCGTTGCCGGAAATGATTTTCATTTGCCGGCTGTAGGGATTGTGACCGGAAAGTGTTGGCACGATGGGAGTGGGCTCGGTGCTCAATTGATGGGTTCGGGTGTGGGCGGTGGATTCAAAGGGATGGTCGGCTCCAGGCGGGTTTGCGCCAGACGCCGGATGTAGGCCTCTTCCATGATTTCCGCTTTGGCTTTGAGAGACTTGTCGATCGCCACGATTTTTTTGAAAAGCATGCGGTAATATTCCCGGAGTGCGGCACGGCGGTCTTCCATCGAAGTGGCGGCATCGGCCTTCTCTCTCATTGCAACGATTTGTGGGTCCTTGTCGGCTTTGACCCGGACGTTGCGGTAAAGGACGGCCAGTTCTCTTTGTTTTTCATTGTCGCTTTCGATGGCAACGGAAGGAGGAGGGAGAGGCGGAAGCTCGTCTGGGATGATGGCATTGGGATCCGTAAATGCCTCATCGGGCATCGCGGCGTCCGTGGGAGGAATAAGAGGAATCACATCCTCAGTGGTGAGTGGCGCGCCTCCTGGAGCAGGCTCCAACGTGTTAAGGGTTCCGACCTCACTGGTGGGCAACTCGGTGGAATCGACAGCCGGCGTGGATGAAGGACTTGCCTCTGGAGTGGGCTCTGCAACAGGGCTGGAGGCCGGCGTGTCCGTGCCCGCGGTCGGAGCTGGCGTGACCTCCGCCGCACTTGAAGCGGGCGTTGCATCAGGCGACTCTGAAGGTGATGTCTGGGCAAAGCCCATGCCAGTTGTCAGAAGAATTATCAGAGGTGTCCACCGCATAGACGCACAATCAAGCAATGAAGCACTGTCTCACGCAACGATTTTCTTTAGGAATCGCTCGGAAACCGCATTCTTTATTCGCCAATTCAAAAAATAATCACCCAGCCGTAGGTCAGAAGAATGAGCACGGCGAGGGCGATTCCTGAGGAATTTGCGGCGCGTTCGGTGCTGGGTTTTTGGCGGACGAGGAGCTGTGCTGTGAGAAACCAAACAACCGGGATGAGCAGGAGCCAGAGCCCCTGCTTCGCAAAAAACGCACGCACCGTCGCAAGGGAATCCGCTGAGGCCGGGTCCGCTTTGGTGAGCACAATCATGGCCATGGTGCCAAGGGCAACAAAAACCCCTTGAGTGATGGCAATGAGGCTCAACATAATTTTTTTGGTTTCTAATTGGTGGGCATGCCGGCCGCTGCAGCAATCACGCCGTAGAATACGGCAAAGATGGCAACAAAGCCCGCGCAGCAAACAAGAATTGGAAGCAACACGGCGCAGATGGCAACGAGGTAGGTGGTCTTGTGAGCCTCCTTGATGGCAATCACATAAATCACGGGTCCCCAGAAAAAGGCCACGATCCAGCCGAGCACGGGAACGATGTAGAGCGCATTGATAGCACCACCGGCATAACACACGGCCCGGCAGGTTGCCTCGAAGCCACCCTTGGCTCCGCCAAACAGCATGAGGCAGACGTGCACGATGCCTCCACCAACAAAGATGCCTGCCACCATGAACATGGCGGTGAAGAGAATTGTTGTCACAAGGGTCAGAGGAATCATGCAGAGGGAAGCCGCGATGCCCGTTCCTCCATCAGCCCCTGCGGTTAACACCGTCCCAAACGCAGGCAAAATGGCCTGAAGAAGCCCCATCAGCAAACCGCCAGCCGCCGCACAGATCGCAGCATAAATCAGCGGTTTTCCGTAACCGCCGGTGGTCCGCATTTTCGAGAATGACAAAATCGGAGAGAAGAGAGCACTGATTGTGGTCTCCCACCATGCCTTGAGCCATCCGGCAAATCCGACAATATTTGCATCTTCCCAGACCGGCCACGAACCGCCTTCTGTGGGCAGGCCAACGGACACGGCAGCAAGGCTTGGAGGCATGGATGACACCAACCCAAACGTGGACAGCGGCTTCCATTCGGGCATGCCTTCTTTCCAAGCGAGATCAGAACCCAAAAAGCGTCCGCTCTGAAGTCCCTCGCGAACGTCCTGCTCAGAAAACTGACCCAACTGCTCCCTGTCCCTGCTGATGAAGATAATGCTCATGGTGTTCGATTCGTGGCATACAGAAAGATTGGCCCATGGTCAAACATTCCGGGACTTCATTCCTTAAGCAGGAATTTGACGACGGGATGCGAAAAATCCACAAGCTCGGGCTTTGGTGTTTTGAGTGCAACCTTCGCATGCCACCAATTCCATGGCAAAATTGCGAGCAAGCAGACCATCAAAATCGCCCACCTCAGACGCGGCTTCAGAGGCCCGGCCAGACGGCGTCCCAACGCAGCCTCCAGCAGCAGAAAGGCTCCAATCACGCCACCGACAATGACCACGCCAATCGCCAGGGGATTGAAATACATGGCAGAGGCCCAATCCCAATGCACCATCGCTTTCACCGCCCGCGTCCCACCGCAAAACGCACAGGGCAAGCCGGTCAGACTATGAAACGAACAAAATGAGATTTTTGAAGCCGGGGTCGGAAACGGCCAGAAGATCAGCCATAGCACGACGAGCCCGAGGG
>JBGSVX010000022.1:0-1959 GCA_041752795.1 Terrimicrobiaceae bacterium | reverse complement strand
GACAAACGGATGAGCTGGGTTTTGTTGGCATCGAGCCGCTCCTGAGCAATGCGCAAATCCCGAACGGCAGAAACAAGTCGCTGCTCGAGTTTGCCGGGCTCTCCTCCCAAACCGGGGATTCCAAGAGCTTCCAAACGGAGGGACAATTCATTGGCCTGACGCTTGAAGACTTCGGCTTCGCTGTTTGCAAGCGCAAGGCTTTCTGTGAGCGATTTTACCGAGGAGCGCAAAAGCAAAACTTGCTCGTGGGCACTTTCTGATTTCGGGGTTCTTGGCGCCTCGGGAGGCGGTTCGATAATGGGCATGGGAATGCCAATCCCCTGGGCGAAAGGGGATGTCGTATTATCCTGGTCTGTCAGAGATCTATTGCCTTGAGCGAAAGCGGGTGCTGACGTCAGGGCCAACGCGGCAATCCAAATGGCCGCAGTGTTCATCGGAATTAATTTAACGGCCTACTTGGTCACCTTGGCGGTGTGCGAGCCGTGTTTCTTGAAGATGCGGGTTGGTGAAAATTCCCCGAGTTTGTGACCCACCATGTTTTCTGTCACGAAAACCGGGATGAAAGTTTTTCCGTTGTGCACATTGAATGTGTGACCCACGAAATCGGGTGTCACCGTGCTGCGGCGTGACCATGTCTTGATGGGCTTCTTGACGCCGGAATCATTCATCCGGTCAATTTTGTCGAGAAGCTTCCATTCCACAAAGGGACCTTTTTTAAGCGAACGTGCCATAAATCAGAAATCAGGAATTTTTCGTTTTGTTTTTGCGGCGTTGAACAATGAAATTGTCCGACGATTTGTGTTTGCGACGGGTCTTGAAACCCTTCGCAAGCTGACCCCAGGGGCTGACCGGGTGATGGCGACCGCCACCACCTTTGCTTTTGCCCTGACCGCCACCCATGGGGTGATCCACGGGGTTCATGACCATGCCGCGAACATGCGGGCGGATACCTAGCCAACGGGAGCGTCCGGCTTTGCCGCTGGAGACGTTCATGTGGTCCGAATTACCGACCTGGCCGATGGTGGCGTAACATTCTTCATGAATCTTGCGAATTTCGCCGGAGGCCAATTTGATGAGTGCGTAGCCGGCTTCGCGGTTGGCGAGCGTGGCGGTTGTTCCTGCACTGCGGATCATTTGAGCTCCGCGACCCGGAGTGATTTCCACATTGTGAATTTGAGTTCCAAGCGGAATCACGCGCAGAGGAAGAGCATTTCCGACCGCGGGTTCGGCTTTTTCACCCGCAGAGACTTTGTTGCCAACCCCGAGACCGGTAGGTGCCAGGATGTAGGCTTTGTCTCCGTCAGGATACTGCAAGAGAGCAATGCGCGAGGAGCGGTTGGGATCGTATTCGATGGCAATCACCTCGGCGATGACATCCCGTTTTTTGCGGCGAAAATCGATGACCCGGTATTTGCGCTTGTGCCCGCCACCACGATGGCGGCTGGTCATGCGGCCATTGTTGTTACGGCCTCCGGATTTGTTCAGAGTTTCCGTGAGTGCCTTTTCGGGTTTGTCTTTCGTGATTTCTGCAAAATCAGGAAGCGCTTTGAACCGCGCGGCAGGCGTCAGTGGACGGAAGGTTTTGAGTGGCATGGTCTTGTCAGTGTTGGTCCGTTGCTTCGGGCGGAGGCCTCATCACAGAGGCATCGGTGGTATTCCGCCAGTGGTTTCACGGGAACCGCTAAAAATGCCCGAATCGCAGGAGGATTCAAGCTCTTTTTTGGTCATTTTGGATACAAAAGCCGCCTTTTTTGGCGGCCGGGTCATTCCGGGGATACCCGGTTGGAAATTGGTAGGTGAGGCAGGCCGGGTGCCCGCCGCCGCTTAAGGCGATCCGCATGGCGGCTCGTGTGGCGGCGACGGGGCTCCGGGGTTCCCGTCTCGGGAGGGAAATTACTTGATTTCGACCTTGGCACCAGCGGCCTCGATCTTCTTCTTGATTTCCTCGGCTTCTTCTTT
>JBGSVX010000021.1:0-3071 GCA_041752795.1 Terrimicrobiaceae bacterium | reverse complement strand
CCGATCGTGGTCACTTTCCAGCTCTTGAATTGTTTTGGCGGAATGAGCATCGCAAAGTTCGTTTTGCCGCAGGCACTCGGGAAGGCTGCTGCCACGTAGGTTTTGCGACCATCCGGGGATTCGACTCCGAGAATGAGCATGTGCTCGGCCATCCAGCCCTCTTCGCGGGCCATGCAGGACGCAATGCGCAGCGCAAAACATTTTTTGCCAAGCAGCGCATTTCCACCATATCCACTGCCGAAGGACCAGATCTCGCGGGTTTCGGGATAGTGAACAATGTATTTGGTTTCCTTGTTGCAGGGCCATGCCACATCTTTCTGTCCGGGAGCAAGCGGAGCACCCACCGAATGCAAACAGGGGATGAAGTCGCCATCACCCAAGGTATCCAACACGGCCTGACCCATCCGGGTCATGATCCGCATGTTGACCACCACGTAGGGCGAGTCGGAAATCTCCACACCGATGTGCGAAATCGGAGAACCGAGAGGACCCATGCTGAAAGGAATCACATACATCGTGCGACCTTTCATGCAGCCTTTGAACAGGCCATTCAGGGTTTTCTTCATTTCCTCCGGTGCCATCCAGTTGTTGGTTGGACCCGCATCTTCCTTGCGACGACTGCAAATGTAGGTGCGGTCTTCCACGCGGGCCACGTCCCCGGGATCAGACAAACAGATATAACTGTTCGGACGCTTTTTCTCATTGAGCTTCTTGAAGGTGCCGCTTTCAACCATCAGAGCACACAAACGATCATACTCTTCCTGGCTTCCATCGGCCCATTCCACAGCATCCGGCTCACAAAGGGCGACAACGTCTTCAACCCATTGGATAAGTTTCTTGTTGGTGGTTTTCGGGTTCGGCGATTTTGTGTTCATAAATTACAAATATAAGAATTGCTAATATTGCGAAGAATGACAAGAAAAATCGCGAGATTTCTGAAATTGGCCGCCGCCGCTTCTCGACTCTTGAAATTTATCTCGAAAGCCGCCCGGCTGGATATAGGTTGGGTGGACTGACGAATGTTTGAGATCAAAGCACGGGAAAAGATGGTTGAGCGGGCGCTCTTGGTGGGGGCGTATGATGATGCCGGGGAGCGGCTTGAAGCCGAGGATCTGTTAAACGAGTTGGGAGAGTTGGTGAAAACTCTTGGCATTCCAGAAGTGGACCGCCGGCTCGTGTATCACCGGGAGTCGCACGCGCGATTTTTGATGGGGTCCGGCAAGGCGCAGGAGATTGCGGATTACATCGTGGAGAAAAAATGCGATGTGGTGATTTTTGACAATGAGCTCACGCCTGCGCAGCAGCGCAACTGGGAGGAACTGACGAAGGTAACCGTCGTGGACCGCCAGGAAATCATTCTCGATATCTTCGGCCAGCGAGCCCGGACGCGGGAGGCCAGGATTCAGGTGGACCTTGCGAGGATGGAATATTCTTTGCCCCGGCTGACCCGCGCATGGAGCCACCTTGGTCAGCAAGGCGGCGGCATCGGTGCCAAGGGCGAAGGCGAGAGTCAATTGGAGCAGGACAAGCGCTCGATCCGGGGTCAGATCGATCGTTTGAAAAAAGAGTTAATTGCGGTGCGGCGGGCGCGTGCGACCCAGCGCAAGGACCGCAAGCGAACGCCCGTTCCGAATGCGGCGATTGTTGGTTACACGAATGCCGGAAAATCGTCCCTGTTGCGGCGACTGACCGGAGCCGACGTGCTTGTGGAGGACAAACTCTTTGCAACGTTGGACACCACCACCCGCAAAGTGGCCCTGCCCAACAAGCAGCCCCTGCTGCTCACCGACACGGTTGGTTTTGTCCGCAAACTCCCACATCAGTTGGTTGAGTCCTTCAATGCCACCTTGGAAGAAGCCGCCATGTCGGATTTTTTGGTTCATGTGCTGGATGCCTCGCATCCACGTGTGCTGGAATTTCTTGAGACGACCAAAGCCGTCCTTCAAACCTTGGGTGCCGACTCCCTTCCCACGGTGATTGTCTTCAACAAAATGGACAAAGTGGAGGACCCTTCAACCCGCCAGGTGTTGCTTCACGCTTTTCCCGAAGCCCTCTTTGTTTCCGTTCACACAGGAGAGGGGCTTGAAAAATTGCTTTCACGTCTTGCCGATCTTGTTGCGGGTCATGGCACACTCCTTGATTTGCAAATCCCGGTGGACCGGGCCGATCTCATCGCGCGTCTGCACCGCGATGGCATCGTTCACGGCATCACCTATGAAGGCGACATGGCCGTGATCTCAGCGACACTTGCTCCCAAAGTCCTGGAAACCTACACGCCGTTCCGGGTGATCGGGAGGACGTGAGCCAAAGTGGCGGCTTCGCCGCGTTAGACGCCCCAGCGGAGTGGGGCGGCTACAGGGTATGCAAGCGAGAGGTCAGGGTGGGCTCTGTAGCCACGGCACTCTGCTGCCGTGTTCCGACCCGGCGCGAAGCGCGTCGCTAATCAATAGAAGATCGGAACGCACTCTCCCTGCCATGGCCAGTCCTCGGATTTTTCTATCAGCTTCGCGCGGACTGGATTCTGCCGCACATAGTCCCATTTTTGGGAATAGCTCTCTGAACTGCGAAGTACATGATCAAAAAATCCCTCCTGCCAGTGTGGCTTTGGCACATCAGCTTGTAGAAGTGATTTTCCGATTACTGACTTCAAAGACTTGACCCAAGCTGACAGCTGAATTCCATCAATAGGAATTGCAACAAAAAGATGGATGTGGTCGGGCATGATGACAAATCGGCCAACTGCGATGGCGTAATCTGTGTGAGCTTTTTCAGCAAAATTAAGGAACGCATGGAACACTGCAGCACAGGCAAGAATTTTCTTTCGTTCACGTGTGTTGAACGTGACAAAATAGAAAGGACGAACCGTGGAGAAGAGTTCGATGCGTGGGGGACGATTTGGGAAGTCGCGGGACCCAATCATGACGCACTTCTAACCCAAGTTTCTTAAAGAATTGAGAAAAAACGGGTATTTCAGGCATTTGCACGTCGTAAGTCGTTGATAATGAGCGATGCGGTTTTTGAGTTTCAATTGTAGTGCCTAATAATGTAATCCGGTTCTTGTTTTTTTGACT
>JBGSVX010000020.1:0-1705 GCA_041752795.1 Terrimicrobiaceae bacterium | reverse complement strand
AATATTTAGTGTTCCATTCTGAATGGTGCCCTTGCCAATTTCCTTCATGTGCCAGTCCAGGAAAACGTAATTCATGCCATCCAGGGCCGGAGCTTTGACTTTGCCCGCAACGCGGGAAACAAGAACCGGGAGGGTGCCGCGCTGGGCCTTTTCCGAAGTGGGAGGCATCTGAAAATCCGAGTTGTAACTGGTGCTAACCAGCGACATTGAAAGCGTTTCGGATTCCGCGAACGGTTTCCCATCGCGGGAGTAGATTGCAAAGGCAATGTATTTTTCCTCTTCAGTCACGGGGTCGAAGCTTCCGGGTGGATTGGTGATAGTGACATCTGAAAGCGTCACGCCCGATTGAAATACCACTTCGTCGCCGTAGCGCGCCAGCAGGCCGGTGAACGCGACAGCGGCTGGGGAATCGAAGCGATAGAATCCTTTTTTCCAATCGATGACAATTTCCGGCGTGGGATTGTATGGGTTGTGGGTGTGACGATCCTGCACCGAGACCACGGGCCCGATCACTTCATCCGTTTCGCGCGAGGGATCAATGAGGAGGCGTGCGCCGTATTGGTAAACGGTTTGAAGCATGTCCATGCCTGGAAGTCCGTAGGATCCGGCATACGGCATTGAATCCGGGTCATAGAGGCTCTTACGACCAAAAATAAACGTGGTCGGGTTGGCAGCGGGCAACAAAAGGGTATCACGAAACATCCATGCGGATGCGCGCATCATCGCATTTTGGACCTCATCATAAGTGAAATGATAGCCTTGTGGGTGGGAACCCACGCTGATGTCGAGTGCTTTGTCGAAGGGGCGTTCTTCCGTCCCGGCTCCCGTCGCGGGGCCAAAATAATGCCAGCAGATCACATCCCAGTCCTGAATGGAGGCGAGCGCAGCGATGCGCAACGGAAAGTCCGCGCGGTATTTGGCGGGCTGCTGAATTTGGGTTTCGTAGCAAAAATAGGGCTTCCCCGCCATGCGATTATGCTCCAACCAAGGGACACCTTGGGAGATGCCCGGCGGTTTGAGCAGCCAGTTGTTCCATGGACCGCTGTTCGGAGCCTGACGCTCACGCTCAATGGTTTTTTGGAGACGGAAAAGCTCCGTCCCCGTGCCGGGGGCGGGCTCTTCGATCTCACGCCCCTTGCCATTGATGTAGGCATCGTGGGCAATAGCATCGGCCTGTTGATGTAGAAATTGGGACTGGATCTCGTAGCCGATCCCGGTATCAAAAATCAGCGGACAAAGCTTCGTGCTGCGTCCCCATGATTTCACTGCGGCGGCTTCCGCCTGTTTATGGGCGATTTGCAGTCCGAGCAGGAATTCCAGCACATCGGATCCTCTTTGTGGCGCGAAGGTGTGTGCGTCCCCGGCAACCGTTGTTTTATCCGCTACGGCCAGGGCTGCGGCCTGGTTGGCATCGTTGATGCTGACCGCTGGAGCCGACCCCGGCGCCATGGGCAGGAGTTGTACTGTGCCTCGCTGGAGGGATTCCTCGGGAAGAGGCCCGTCCATGCCGCTTTTAATGCTTCGTCCGTTCTGTATTTCGATTTGAGAAAGGTCTGCCATCTGGCTAGGCCTAAAATAAGCGAATGCCCGCAGTTTTTGGCTGAGTATGAAATCGACTTCGGGCGCGAGAGAAAAACTTGTCTGAAACATAGGCAAAGACCAAGCATGTGCGCCATTCTGGCTCACTGGCGCGAGATTTTCACCC
>JBGSVX010000019.1:0-5874 GCA_041752795.1 Terrimicrobiaceae bacterium | reverse complement strand
TCCCCCGATCAGATGTTTCCCGACAGGAATGTTTTTCAGAACCTGTCCCGCCAAAACCGCCAAAAAAAATATTTGGTGGGAGTTTCCGGAGGGCTCGACTCCATGGTGCTTCTTCAGAGCCTTCACGATGCAGGATTTCGGAAATTGGTGATCTGTCACTTTGACCATGGCCTGAGGCCCTCAGTCAAAGAGCAGTCCTTGGTTGAAGCCGTTGGTCGCCGAATGGAACTCCCCGTCGAATTCGGCATGGCGCAAACCCGGTTGCATGCCAAAATCGAAGGCCTCTCAATCGAGGCCGCGGCCAGAGATTTGCGGTATCGGTTTTTTGAGGCCTGCGCGAAACACCACCGGTGTCCACGAATTTTCCTTGCGCATCATGCCGACGACCAGATTGAGACCATTCTCCTTAATATTTTCCGTGGTTCAGGTGTCAGTGGACTCGCAGGCATGCGGCATGAATCCACAATCGGGAAACTCACCGTATTGCGCCCGTTCCTCCCGCTCACCCGTGAGCAAATAACGGACGTCGCCAAAAATCTGAGAATCCGGTTTGTCGAGGATCCCACAAATGCCAGCCCGGCCCACACCCGGAACCGCATCCGTCACCAACTCATTCCTGTAATCCGCGACGTCGTTGGCCCATCCTATCGCCCGGCTCTGCTGAGGCTCGCTGAGATTGCCTCATTCGAAGATGACTTTGTGACATCCCAGGTTCCCGAGATCACAGAAACGCTCTCCACGTCCACTTTAAGATCTCTTCCGCCCGCCCTCCGCCGCCGCCTCGTGATGTCCTGGCTTCGCACCCATGGGGTCCATGAACCAGGACTCTCCGAAGTCAAATCCGTCCTCTCACTCCTCGATGGCCCGACCGCCAAAATCAATCTCCCCCAAAACGTCCACGCCAGACGTCGGGCCGGCATCATTTTTTTGGAATGCTGACCCAATAGGGAATCCCATTCGCCAAAATCGCTGCCGTTGTTGCAGCCAACTTGCGATCAGTTCCTGGAAGGGTCCTCTGGTGCTGCGGCGAGCAGGGCGAGAAGGGGGCCCATACGGCGCATGAGGCTTGTCCATGCACCTTCGGGGTCTTTCATTTGAATGAGTTCCCGGGTAGGAGGAATTACGAACCAGGCCTTTTGCTGAATCTCGTTTTCCAGTTGCCCGGCACTCCAGCCTGAATAACCAGCGAAGGCGCGGAGACCGTCCTGCCATTCTTTGGGAATGCCATCTTCTGCGGACTCGAAGGCGTGGAAGGCGACGATGCCCTGAGGCTGACGCCATTGCAGGCTGGCAAGCGTGAGGAACTCGGGTTGAACCGGGCCACCGAAGTGGAGTTCGGTTTCAATTCCCGGACTGGGCAGGGAAATGGCGGAAGCCATTGGGCGGTTGAGCACATATCCGACAGCGCCGGATTCGTCGTCATGGTGCGCCAAATACAAAATGGTTCTCCGGAAGTTGGGGTCATTTAAACTCGGGTGAGCCACGAGCAAAGAGCCGCTGAGTCCATCCGATGGGGAGTTGCTGCTTTTCATGGGAACCCGGGAAGGAGTTCGGAGTTTGCGGTTACTTTCTCAAGCCGGCCGGGGGCTGCTTTTTCTTGGTGGGGGTGGGAGCGCCCTCAAGAATCGGAACAATCGGGTCGTCTTTGCGCATCTGACGGGGCAGCTTGGGCTGCGGTCTTTCGGGAGATGTCACGTTCTGGAACTTTTGGGATTCGGCCTTGCTGAGGCTTTGGGGATTGAGCGGGCGGATGAGGGGGTCATCAAAGGTTTCGACGTATTGGGTGTCGAGGGAGAGCGCCTGTTCGTAGGAAGCCATGGCGGCGATGTAGTCGTAGCGCGCCTGAAGCACATTGGTCTGGGATTGCAGAAGTTGCACCTGGGCATTCAGCACATCGAGCTGGGTGCCGACTCCGGCATCGAGACGTTCCCGGGCCAGGCGAAGGGCCTCGTTGGCTTGGACCACACTGGCGGTCTGACTGTCAATCGTCTCTTTGGCCTGCTGCAAATTCGAAATGGCTTCCTGCACACTCAGAACCACAGTCCGGATCTGATTGTCATAGGTATTTTTTGATTGCATCAACTGAGCTTTTGCTTGGGCCACCCGTCCGTAGGTTGCGCCGCCATCCCAGAAATTCCATGAACCGGTCGCTCCAAAAAACCAGCCGGTGAGCGTGTCGCTGACATCGCTGCTTGTGGTGTCATTCTGGATTTGATAACCCACATTGGCATTCAGGGTTGGAAGGTAGCCGGCGAATTGAACGCCCACATTTGAGGCCTGGGTGAGGATGCTGAGTCGCTGGGCTTTGAGAGCTGGATTGCGTGCGATGGCAATCCGGATGGATTCGTCGGTATTGATAGGTTTCGGCGAGTAGCCGAGGGTTCCCACCACATTGAATGGCACTTCGCTGGGGTGGCCGCGCGGGTAGTCCATGCCTAGCAGGCGCACGAGCTGATACAACGAAATGCGGTAGTCGTTCTCTGCTTGAATGAGCGGAGGCTTGGCATTCGCGAGCGCCACTTCGGCTTGCAAGACGTTGAAGCGGGGAACTGTGCCGGCATCGAACCGGTTTTGTTGATCTTTAACCTGCTGTTCCAACAACGCGACGTTTTGCTGTTGGGCCACAATAAGAGCCCGGTTGAGAACAACCTGATAAAATTGAGAGATGACCTTTGAGACCACATCGTCGATGGTCGAACGCAGTGAGAAAAAGGCGCTCTGATACGCGGCGTCTCCACCCTTAATGCCCGCAATTGTGGCACCACCATCAAAAATCAATTGCGTGGCCTGAAACTGGATGTTCCATGTTTGGTTTTGCGATGCGGGTTGAGAAGATGGTAATTCCAGAATGGTGGGAGCTCCCGCGGGGTTTGGGATGGTGAGACGCGTTGGGCCAGAAGTTCGATTGGGATTCAGTGAGTCGGCATTTTGGTTGTAACCAGTCGAAATGCCAATTTGGGGAACCACCTGAGAAACCACCGTGATCAACTGACCCCGGGTCAGGCGAATTTGTTGGATGGCATTCAGGATATCAGGGTTCTGACGCAGCGCGATTTGCACGGCATCATTGAGCGCCATGTTTGCCACGTTGGGATTCCTCTTTTTGGCAATCAACCCGGCCAGAGACTTTTCAAAGTCGGCCATCACCATTTTTTGCTGCATGGCGAGGGCTTCGCTGGATTTCAGTTTATCGGTCTCCGCCGAAGGTTTGAGGGCCTCACTGCTTTGGGTTGGTTCAGGGATGGGGATATTAAAATCCTGATCTAGGACCGAGGCGTCTGGAAGGGAGAGGGTTGGGAACGCTGGCGGTGTGAGCGGCATCGTGCCGTCTGGGAGAGGGGTGGGAGCAGGCGTTGGAGAGGATGCAGGAGTGGGGGATGGGGAGACTGCGGGAGTGGGCGCAGGTGTTGGAGTTGGGGATGCGATGGAGAGCGGGGGGGGAGTTATTTTGTCAACGGGGGGCAGGTCGCTGATATTGTATTGTTTGGGAGCCGGCATCGAGAGTGGTGATGGGCTTGGTGCCGGGGCGCTTGTTTGTGCAAGAACCGCCCATGTGGAGACAACCACCGGGGCGAGGATAAGGACGATGAGCTTGGATTTCCTGGTGCTGATCATGACGTGTGTACGGTCTCCGGTTTTCCTGTGCAATAGCAGTTGATTTTTTCGTAAATTCTCAACCACGTTTCCTGCTCATCCACTGTGAGTTGCTCCATGAAAACGTGGAGGTTGCCGACAATGTCCAAGCGAATTTTTTCGACCAGGGAGAGTCCCTTCTTGGTGATTTTTACGAGGACCTTGCGGCGATCCAAGGAGGCTGAGCCCCGACGCACATATCCGAGATTTTCCAAGCGATCGACCAAACCTGTGGCTGCTGCCGTGGAGTGACTCATTCGCTCGGCGATATCGGTCATCGACATGCCATCATGGGAGGCAATGTGCGCCAGCAGAAAATATTGTGGGAAGGAAACCTGCCCGTGAACGAGTTGCTCGGAGAGGCGCTGAATGAAGCAGCGTTGCAAAACCATGATGATGTCGGCAAGGCGCTCGACTTTGTCATCGGATATGCGGGTCAGGATGCTCACGGAAGAATGATTAACCACGTTAACTTTCAATCAAAATTGAACAAGCGAAAAGTTGCGGGAAATGATGGACGGGCGGTCCTTGGCGGGGCAACGTGGGCTGGTGAACATCATTATTCTGGGAGCCGGGGAAATTGGATTGCACATGGCTCAGCTTCTTTGTGACTTGGACCACAATGTGTCTTTGATTGAGCGGGAGGAAAGCGCGGCGGCAGATGCCAATGACAAGTTGGATGCACGGGTGATCGAGGGAAATGGAGCGACAGTGAGTGTGTTGGAGGAAGCGGGAGTTTCTGAGTGTGACACGTTTTTCGGGTTGTCGAGCAGCGGATCCACGAATTTGGTGGCGGCATCCCTCGCGAAGGCGCTTGGTGCCAAAAAGGCGGTGTGCCGGGTTCATCCCGACTCCCAGCAGGAGCAGTGGCTGTTTGATTACCGGGCACGGTTTGATGTGGATCATTTATTCAGCTCCGAGCGCCTTGCGGCGGTGGAACTCGCAAAATACATCAGGAATCCCGACTGCCTTCTCGTCGAAGAAATTGCCCGTGGCCGCATCGAGCTTCAACAAACGCAATTGCCGGCAGGGAGCCCGGCTGTTGGCAAGACGCTGCGGGAATTGCCATTTCCGCCACGTGTCCGTGTGGGCTCGATTCAGCGTGGTGGCCAGGTAAGCATTCCGGATGCGGCGGAAATTTTGCAAGCCGGGGATGTCGTGACGCTTTTTGGAGCCTCCCGGTCCCTTGAGGAATTGGCGCCGTTATTTCGGGCCAGTCGAAAGGGTGGGGACGGGGAAGTGCGCGTCGTGATTTTCGGGGGTGGGGGATACGGGTTTGCTCTGGCTCAAATGCTGGAGGGCAGCGACCGCTACCGGACCCGAATTTTTGAGCGAGATCCCAAGCGCTGCGCGCATCTTGCCAGCATGCTCCAGCGCACGACCCTCATCAATGCGGATGCCACCTCGGCTCAACACCTTCGGGAAGAGCAGGTCGGGGAGGCCGATTTTTTTGTGGGTGCCACGACGGACGACGAAGACAATTTTATGACATGCCTTCAGGCCCGTCATTTGGGGGTGAAACACTGCCTGACCCTTGTTCATCGCGCCGACTATGCCGATGCGGTCATGCGCGCAGGGCCCCAGATGGGGATTCTTGGCGCAGTGAGTCCCCGTGTGGCCACCGGGCGCGATCTCCTGCGGTTTGCGACGGATGATGACGTGCACACCCTGCTCGAATTAGATGGAGGGATTGAGGTCGTTGAGTTTGTCGTTCGCGCGGGCGGTCCACTCGCTGGAGCACGCGTCTCCTCTGTGGCATGGCCAAAGGGGTGCGGCTTGGTTTCCCTGACCCATGGGTCCTCGGCCTCAGTGCCTGCTGCGGATGATGTCTTTGAGGCCGGGGATGTCGTTGCCGCAATGGTTTCCAAAGATGCCCGCAAACGCCTTACGAAACTTGTGGGGTGATCAGAGTTTCTCGTAAACGCCCTTGTCTCGGCGTTTAAGAACGCTGAAGCCGGCACTTTTGGCGTCCGAGACGGAAAGGGGTTTTGAAATTTTGGGGGTATTTACCGGGGAGATCACCTTGCGGACCGGCTTTTTGCAGAGTGGGCAGGCTTTGAGGTCTGGGCGGTCAATGGGGCGGCGGAGTTCGAAATGCCCGCCGCAGGCCTTGCAGGAATCTCCTTCCAGCAGCTCGTATTCGTAGATCGGCATGCGATCTCAGAGGGTGGAGGTCGAATGACTCACCACGTGAAGGCCTTTTCGGGCTGCTTACCAGCTCGACTTCGTCACACCGGGAAT
>JBGSVX010000018.1:0-3210 GCA_041752795.1 Terrimicrobiaceae bacterium | reverse complement strand
TTTGGCTTTCATTTTCAGTGGTTTTTCAGGTTGTTTTTACCCGAACGCCTTCGCTTTTTATAGCTTAACCACTGGTCCGATTTTCGGGGGCCACCTCAGTTCCCTGGAATTCCAGAGAACGCTTGTCAAAAAATGGAACAGATAGAATGTAAGCAGGAAAAATATATTTGACTCCCAGCGAGACCATGATCTTTATATAAACAATGAAACATTTCGTTTTTGTAAGTGTCATTTCTCTAGCAACAGTTATCGCCTGTTCCGTCATGGCTGAAGCGGAGGAGAAGGCCAATCTAGCCGGTGATTTTGATGCCATTTTATTCCCCGACGGCTGGTCTTATCTTTGGAATTCCGATTCAAAGCTGGGAGAGTCCAAAGATTACGTGGCACTGGAACCCACGCCGGATGGAAGCAACCTCCTTTGGACGCCGACGGGTCTGGCTGAAATACCACAAGCTGAAGGAGGGTACCTTTGGGTGGGAGCACTGGATGGAACTCCTGGTCATGTTCGAGCACATCCGGGGCCTTCCCTGCCAAACGAGCGTTTCGTAATTTTTGCCTACAAGATCAAAGACCCAGGGAGCTATTCCATTATCGATAGCATATTGGTCAATGCTGCAGGTGATGCGTCCACGGGGTTATCGCTAAGAGTGCTTGTAAATGATACCGAAAAGCTCAGTCGTGCCACAGAGCCGGGCATGAGCAAGATTGATTTTGATACAGAGCTTGGGAGTTTGAAGAAAGGGGACACGGTTTATGTCGCGGTTGGGGCGGGAGATAGCGACCTTTGCGATTTGTTCGATATCCAGTTCGCTCTTGAATCAGATTTGCGATAGAGGCAAAGTTTGCTGGACGATATGAAAATCCAAGATCAAGAAGCTCAAAATTCCAAATGGGAAAAAGTCGTTCACTCGATCGTGATTGGGACGAACAACGGAATTGCTTTGCACCGTCAGTTGCATGACGGGCTAAGCAAACTGATCGATGAATCGTTTGAAGACGGCGAGCTTTTTATGACTGAGGATTACCTGGTGGATGTGTTCGGTGTTTCACGGGGCACGGTACGTCGCTCGCTTCTAGATCTTGCGAATGAAGGACTGCTCAGCAGGAAACGTGGTCTGGGGACCGTTGTTCAGAAAGCCGCCAAAAATGTGTGTCGTCACATTTCAATTATCGCACCAGATTATGCTTCCCCCACCAACGCGGAATTTTTGTCAGAACTTATCGAAATCGGTCAGTCTCAGGGAGTCACGTGGAACATTGTGCGTCTCGGAGTGGAGCAAAAGATGGAAATGCTTGAGAAGAACATAACATTTCAACCCTCAGATGGGGCAATTGTCCTGCAGGGTATGCCTCAACGCCTAGCCAACAATCTGCTAAAGCATTATGGCAATCAAGGATACCTGACTGTCAACGTTGATACCTACATTGAAAATTACAATGGCTACCATGTTGGCATGTCGAATTTGGCCGCTGTCAAGCTGGGTGTGACCCGACTGGTTGAGGCGGGGCATCGGAACATTGTTTTTCTGGTATCAGAGCCGGAGGAATGGGACACAGTCCGCGAACGAGCGCGCCACTTTGAAGAAATTGCCCAGGAATTAGGCTTGGCTGATGCAAGCGTTTACCATGCGGGAATACATGACGGTGATAATGATTCGGAGGGAGCCGCCCTTTCTATGCCGCATATTTGGAAACAAAACCCAAGGCCGACAGCAATATTTGCCATATCCGACGGTTGTGCGATGGGGGCTCTTAGCTGGCTTCAATCCAATGGAATCAAAGTGCCTGATGATATTTCACTTTTAAGCTTTGATGGGACAAATATGACCCGACTAACCCAGCCAAGTCTGTCCAGCATTCGCCAGCCTTACAAAGAAATTGCAGAAGTGGTGTTTAGAATCATTAACGAGAAACCGACGAATTTCAAAAGAGCGTTTCTTGATCCTGATTTTGTTGAGGGGGAATCAATTAAACGAATCGCTGGTGAATATTGATTCGAGCTTCAAGTTCCCAGCATTCCTCCCGCAGCAAAATTTTTTCTCCTCGCTCGTCATGGCATTATCACCACTTAAAACTCGTTTCATGCCGCTATCTCCGAACTCGATACTTTGTAGGTTTCTTTCCCTAGCTATTCTTTCAATCGGCGTTGCCCAAGCGGTTCCAAAACCATCACCGCTCTTCAGTGATTATGCTGTCCTTCCATCGGGTAGCAATATTCCTATCTGGGGCAAGGCCACTCCCGGCGAAAAAGTCACTGTGATTTATGACGGGATATCATGCGAGTCTGTTGCCGATCCAGCTGGACGCTGGATGGCCGTAATCCCGTCTGTTCGTCCCGGCGCTTCAGGTCCGTTAATTTTTAAAGGGAGCGATTCAGAAGTGAGCAGTCAGGATGTCATAGCCGGGGATGTCTGGCTTTGCACAGGGCAATCGAATATGGAACTTCTTTTGCCCTCTTCATCTAATGCTGCCGAAGTGATTCAATCGGCGACCAACCCCAAGATCCGTCAGTTCTATGTGGTGCCTGAGTTGGGAGCCACGTCGAAAAAGAATCGCTTCAAAGGGAAATGGCAAGTGAGTTCACCGGAAAATGCCATTCATTTTTCAGCAATCGGGTATCACTTTGCCCAGGCAATTTATGAATCTGAAAAGATCCCAATCGGATTCATCAATGCCTCTTTGGGAGCGACATGTATCGAAGCGTGGCTCAGCGATGAAGCCATTGAATCAACCGAAGGTGGTCGCGCGTATCTTGAATCGAGAGGACCGTTGCGCGATGGCTACGCTGCCAAGCGCGAGAAATGGAAACAAGCGACCGCTGAGTGGACGCAACAAAAAAAGGAGGCTGAGATGGATGGGACCCCCTTTACTGAACCGGCACCGGTTTTGGCAAGTGAGGGTGGGCCAGAGGATCGTAACATTCCAACAGCGCTCTTTTATGGAATGCTCAATCCATTGGCTCCGTCTGCGATAAAAGGAGTTCTTTGGTATCAGGGCGAGGGAAACTCCAATCGGCAGGAGACATACCCCGAATTACAGGCCTCTTTCATTCACGATTTGCGAAAGATTTTCCACAACCCCGATCTTCCATTTTATTATGTTCAGCTGCCGAATTTCAAAGCAGATGGGGATTCAAACGGACTGGGATGGGCCATCTTCCGGGAAAAGCAGGCGGAAACTCTCAAGATTCACAGGACTGGGATGGCGGTG
>JBGSVX010000017.1:0-4780 GCA_041752795.1 Terrimicrobiaceae bacterium | reverse complement strand
AGTCCGTCCATCGAACCGAATAATCCGCTGATCAACGCCACGGCCAGTCCCGCTGCGATGATTGAGATCGGATCAAAAATAAGGAGTTTGCGTGCCGACTTCACGCCGAAGGCCATGGCTTGGAGCACAAACGCGCAGGAGGCGACGAGACCACCAGCAAAACCGCCGCCGGGCAGGTTGTGACCGCGCAGCAGGAGAAAGATCGAGAAAATGATAAGCAGTCCTGCAAGCAGGCGGTTGGTGGCGCTGAGGATGATGCTGTTCATGTCGGGTCCTCCGTTTTGTGGTCACTGGCTTTTGCGGAATGCTCTGGTTTTGGCCGGAGTTTGAGCATGGCAAAAACTCCGAGTGCCGCCACGGCGAGCACAGTGATTTCCCCAAGGGTGTCCAGAGCCCGGAAATCTACGAGAATCACATTCACGACATTCCTGCCATTGGCGAGTGGAAGGCTGTTTTCCCCCATGTATTGGGAAATGGGAGGGCGGGTTTGTTGAAAATGAAGGGCCGTGAGCACAAGGCAGGTCATCATCACCCCGAACCCTCCAGCGAGCACCGCATCACGGATTTTGGTGGACCGCTTGGAGTATTGTTTGAGCAGGGGCAACTTTTGAAATGCCATCACGAACAGCACCAGGGTCAGGGTTTCCACAAGAATTTGGGTCATGGCCAAATCCGGTGCCCCATACAAAAAATAAATCACAGCGACGCCAAACCCGACAACGCCAAGAGCCAGAATGGCGGAGAATCGGGATTTTTCCATGCAGGCCATGACGGCTGCCGCAATCATCACCGCGCAAATCGTAATCCCGAGCACTCCGGGAGTCGCCATGGAATTCCAATCGATCGTCATCGGACTGCGCGGCAACAGCCAGAAGACAAGGAGCGCAGTGAAGCTACCAACAATCAGCACATAGTTTCGCAAGCGTCCGCTTTGCAGGGCATGCGTCTGCAATGCGGCAAACCGGAGGACTCCCGCCAGAAGCAAATCGTAAACGCGCTCAGGCCCGATGGATTTGAGTGAATTAAAAAAGCCCTGACGCGCCCGGATGCGGGGAGCCAGGTAATACAGACCCACACCCAGAAAAACGGTCAGCCCGCTAAGCGCGAGGGCCATCGTCCATCCATGCCAGAGTTTGAGATTCGCGGTGAACGCGGGATCTCCAAGCACCGAGGCGGCAGCCGGCCCCAGCAAATGGGTGCCAACCCATCCGGGGAAAAGTCCAAATTTGATGGCGAGGATTCCGAGCAGCAGGGGTCCGATCCACATGGTCCATGGCATTTCGTGCGGGGCATGCGGGGTCGGTCGCAGTTTGCCGAAAAATGGTTTCATTCCGGCTGTCGCGGCAAGAGCCACCATGCCCACACTTGCAGAGACGCCAAGCGTTTCCCAAAGGCCCCGCGGACCTTGGGCATCCAACAGCGCTTTGTAAAAATATTCTTTGCTCACAAAACCCACCAGAAACGGCAGGCCCGCCATGGATAGCGCCCCAAGAAAAGCCGCCGCCGCAGTGAATGGCATCAGGCGAATCAGTCCCCCCAATTTTCCGACATCCCGGGTTCCGGTCGCGTGATCCACACTTCCGGCCGCCATGAACAGGGCCGCTTTGTAGAGGGCATGTGCGAGCAAATACGCCATGCAGGCTTTCACTGCCAATTCCGTGCCGAGCCCGAGCAACATGGTCAGCGTTCCAAGCACGGCGACCGTCGTGTAGGCCAGAATGCGTTTGGTGTCACTCTGACCCAGCGCGAGGAACACCCCGATCAACATCGTGATCGCACCCACGGGCGCAACGATTGATGTCCAAAGCGGGCTGGGCGAAAGGCAGGGATGCAACCGGGCAAGCAGGAAGATGCCTGCCTTGACCATCGTGGCCGAATGCAGATACGAACTGACCGGCGCCGGCGCTTCCATCGCATTCGGCAACCAAAAATAGAAAGGAAACTGGGCCGATTTCGTGAACGCTCCCAACAGCAGAAGAATCAAAATCGCAGGGAAAACCGCGTGAGACGCAAGCTCTCCGTGTGGCATGGCCAGCAATTTGGAAATCTCATATGTGCCCGCAACATGACCGAGCAAAAGGATGCCCGCCAACATGGCCAACCCACCACCTCCAGTCACCAACAAGGCCTGAAGCGCCGCCCTCCGGGAAGCCTCTTTTTCGCAGTAATAACCAATCAGCAAATACGAAGTGATACTGGTCAGCTCCCAAAAGACAAAAAACAGGACGAGGCTATCCGAGATGACGATGCCAAGCATGGCTCCCATGAAACCCAACAGGTACAAGTAAAACCGGCCGAGGTCCTTTTTTCCGTGGAGGTATCCTCCGGCATACCATGTCACAAAGGTCCCGATCCCCGAAATAATCAGCACGAACAATACACTCAGTCCGTCGGCAAAAAAACTGAGCCGGATATCCAAAGCGGGGACCCAGTCCCAGCCAATTGAAATCGAGCCGCCATTCGCGATGGTGGGAACCATGTTTGCAAAGGCCACAAACGCAAGCAGCGGCACAAAACCAAGCACAACCCCACAGCGCGCACCAAGGACACGATGCAGCAGAGGCGCCAGCAACGCAGCCAGAAAAATCGCAGCAAGACTGATTATGAGAAGTGTGCCCATCAAGGAGTTGGTGTGGTCGGCAATCTATTGAAACAAACGACCGCCCACAAAGGTTGGCAGGAAGCAGAAGTTGTCAACACAAACCGGAATTTTCAATGCCCAGAAATCCGCAGGGGATTGGGTCAGATGGATTTAAAAATCTCCTTCGGCCCTTTGGTGTGAAAGGAGATCGTGCGGGATGACAGGTTCGAACTGCCGACCTTGAAGGTGTAAGCTTCCTGCTCTACCGCTGAGCTAATCCCGCAAAGGCCGATACCCTCGCCTTGCGGTGGGTCAGAAGTCAAGAACCGGCTTCTTTATTCCAGATTTTCCACGACCGATTGGATCGGCGCAGGAAGTGGTTCGATGAAGTCCGCAGGGACCGGGGCAACGATGGAAACCGGGGCTCCGGTTTTTGGATGGCGGAAGGAAAGTTTCCATGCGTGGAGCAGGTGTCGGGAATAGTCTCCCCGTTTTCCATAGACAGGATCTCCCAGCACCGGGCATCCCAGGTATTTGAGATGCACGCGAATCTGATGTGTCCGTCCGGTGTGTGGGTGACATTCAACAAGGCTCACGCCATCATGCATCGCAAGCATCCGGTATTCGGTGAGAGATTCGCGGCCCTTGCCCTCGGCGCAAACAGCCATCTTTTGGCGGTGCTGAGGGTGACGGTCAATCGGCACATCCACTTTGCCCGAAGGCTTGCGCAGACGTCCTGACACAGCCGCGAGATAGACTTTTGAAATGCTGCGGCTTTCGAATTGCGAAGCCAGCGCCGCGTGAACTTCATCGGTTTTTGCAACCACCAGACATCCGCTCGTTTCCTTGTCAAGGCGGTGAACAATGCCAGGCCGCAAATCGCCCCCTGCCGAGGAGAGGCCGGAGCCGTGATGCAACAACGCGGACACCAGGGTTCCCGAGCTATGACCCGCTCCGGGATGAACCACCATGCCCGCGGCTTTGTTCACCACGATCAACCATTTGTCCTCAAACAAAATTTCCATGGGAAGGTCCTCCGCCACCGCGCAATCCATGGCTTGGACAACCGGCGGATTCCACAGGATGAGATCACCCTCTCTGACCTCATCCGAGGACCGGCATTCCGCACCATTTAAAAAAACATGACCACTCTTAATGGAAGATTGCACCTTCGAGCGGGAAACTCCCGGCAAGGTTTCCACCAAATACATATCAAGCCTCAGGCCCGATCCGCCGCTTTCGACGGTCAGGGTTTGACTTGCTGGCGCAACTGCTTGTTCGGAATCCATTTCTTCTTTGTCAACCTCAGAAAAACCTTGGGGGTTGACCGGTGGCCTCCAAAACGGAAAGCCAGATGTCCTTGGTGGGGTCCACGGTTCGACGGGCGGAAGTCACGGCTGGAATCGGAATATGGACATACGCACTGTGCCAGCGTGCGACCACCACTCCGGTCTTGCCTGCCATTCCGGCATGCACCGCCGCCTGACCCAGACGCAAACAATAAATCCGGTCATTCGTAAATGCCGGCACACTCCGCACCAGATAACTGGGGTCGATGTATTTGAGATTCAACTCCGTGGTGCGCTCGCGGAAATAGGCTTCAATTTTTTGACGCAAAAACAGGCCGATGTCGCCAAGGCGTTTGTTGCCGGAAGCATCAGCCCCCTGCGGGGATTCGAGGATGTCCTGACCCGCTCCTTCCGCGACAGTCACCACCGCATGGCCGCGATCAACCACACGCTGATACAAAAACTCCAGAAATCCATTGGGGCCATCCAAAGCAAATGGCACCTCGGGGATCAGCACACAGTTGACCTCCCCGCTGGCGATGGCCGAGGAGGAGGCAATGAAGCCGGAATGACGTCCCATCAGTTTGACAAGGCCAACTCCATGACGGGAACTGCGGGCTTCGGTGTGGGCACCATTGATGGCTTCCACGGCAGCCGCGACGGCCGTCTCGTAGCCGAAGCTTTTGTCCATGTAGATCATGTCATTATCAATGGTTTTCGGAATTCCCACGACAGCCAGTTGGTATCCCCGTGCCTTGGCTTCCTGCCAGATGGCCTGACCTCCCCGTTGACTCCCGTCCCCACCGATCACAAACAAAATATCCACCTCCAACTCCTGGAGGCGGTCCACCATCCGGGGCACATCCTGGGGGCCTCGGGAGGTCCCGAGCGCCGTGCCACCAAAGGTGTG
>JBGSVX010000016.1:0-2014 GCA_041752795.1 Terrimicrobiaceae bacterium | reverse complement strand
GAAGGGGTCAATCACAATCTCTTTCTCAAAATCCTCAAGGGTTACGACACATTGCATGCGCACGCGAAGTGACACAGAGCCGGTCACAAAAAGCCCTCCCCCGGACACCCCGACATCGAGGGAATACCTCAGAGGTCCCGCCGGAGCAGCTCCGGCTTCGTCCAACCCGATGGCCCCGGCGTCCTCTTCCCCCTCAAGGTGCACTGTCGCTCCCGAAGGAATTTGTTTTAGATGAACTTTCATTATCCCCTGATTTCAGTAAAAATACGGCAGCACGCCGTGCAACGCAAGCGGCGGATGTGCCATTTTCTTGTCGCCCCGGGCTGACGAAATCCCTCAGGATGGAGGATCGGCCATCCGCGCAAACCAGTCATGAACGTCAAAACTGCACCCAAGCAAAGCAAGCCGGGAAAATCTCCGCGGGAATCCTGCTATGACAAAAGTTATTTTGACAAATGGTATCGCGATCCCGGCCACCGGATCAGCACGGCGGCTTCCACCTTGCGGAAGGCGGCGATGGCCGTGGGAGTGGCGGAATTTTTTCTTGGGCGCAAAGTTCGACAGGTTTTGGATGTGGGGTGTGGAGAGGGACAATGGCAGCCGGCATTGATGTCCCTTCGCCCCGGCCTGCACTATACGGGCATTGATTCAAGCGAGTATGCGATCCGGCGCTTTGGAAAAACCCGCAACCTGCGGAAAGGATCGTTCGGGAATCTTCCGGCCTTGCGTTCGACGTATGACCTCATCATTTGCAGTGACTGTTTGTATTACATTGAGGACGCGGAATTAATTGCCGGGCTCCAAATTTTGGTGGCGCATTTGGAAGGCATCGCCTTTTTGGAGGTGTATCCTTCCGAGATTGCGTTGGAGGGCGACACCTCCGGCATGGTCCCCAGACCCCTCGCCTTTTACCGGAAGCTCTTTCGGAATGTCGGACTCATTTCCTGCGGTCCCCACTGTTATGCGCCACTCCACCTGCATGAGGAAGTGACTCCGGCAGAACGGGGATGGTTGTGAAAATAGGTTGAAGACTTCGCGCGGGGAGAGGAAACTGGGGGTTCTGATATGTTGACCCGCATCACCGCGATTTCTAAAAACACTCTCACCGAACTGATCCGTCAGAAGGTGTTTTATATCCTGCTCATTTTTGCACTGGTTGCGATTGGAAGTTCGAGCCTGATGGCACGGCTTTCGTTTCAAGAGGAATTCCAAATGCTGAAGGATGTGTGCCTGGGAGCCATGTCGATTTTTACGTCCCTGCTTGCGATCCTCGCGACAGCCAACTTTTTGCCGAAGGACCTTGAAGAGCGCACGATCTACACCCTGCTTTCCAAGCCGGTTCCCCGCTATGCCTACCTTCTTGGGAAACTGGGGGGCATCCTCCTGCTCCTGCTTTTGTTCACCCTGCTGATGTCCGCAGTATTTGCCGTGGTTTTGTGGCTGAGGGAATCCGCAGTCCTTGGAGAAATCCGCTCTCAGTTTGCGGGAGCCGAGACCTCGGAGGAGGCCATCGCCGCCATCAAATCGGTGACCGATGCCACCTTCAACTCGAACCTCATTCCCGGCATCGCCATCATCTTTGTGAAATCCGGACTGCTTGCGGCCATGACCCTTTTTGTCTCCACGTTCGCAACATCGGCCCTGTTCACGGTCATGGTCAGCGCCGCCATTTATTTTATAGGTCATCTTCAAGCCACGGCGCGGGATTATTGGCTGAACAGCATGGCCACCGTCGAGTGGTGGCAGACCCTGCTTGCCGGCTTCGTGGCCCTTTTGTTTCCGGATTTGCAGGCCTTCAATCTCACGGATGACGTGATTGCAGGGGCTGTTGTTCCGCTGACCCTGTTTCTGAAGACGTGTGCTTTGGGCGGGGTTTATGTCACCGTCTATTTCTTGCTGGCGGCATTCGTCTTTTCCACACGGGAGCTCTGATGAAGCGGCGGGTCATCGCAATCTTTCTGTTGGCTGTCTTTGGGGCGTTGAAGATGCCGGTGGAGATGGCACTGGATTCTGC
>JBGSVX010000015.1:0-1867 GCA_041752795.1 Terrimicrobiaceae bacterium | reverse complement strand
GGTGAAAATCTCGCGCCAGTGAGCCAGAATGGCGCACATGCTTGGTCTTTGCCTATGTTTCAGACAAGTTTTTCTCTCGCGCCCGAAGTCGATTTCATACTCAGCCAAAAACTGCGGGCATTCGCTTATTTTAGGTCTAGTCGTGGGAAGCGTGCGCTACGCCGGAACCGGCTGGGTCAGGAAAAATCCCGACATGATTCGCGGAGTGATGGTGCGTCGCGCCGGGCAGGCAAGTGCCTTTGCCGATCCGGATCACATCCGTGAGGCCTACAACGCGCTATGAGATCCACGGGCGCATCCCTGTTCGTAGTTCCGCCTTCAGGCGGTTGGCTGTGGGCGCGGCTCTGGCGGACAATGGCACCGCATGAACGCGGAATTCCAAACAAGCGAGCCACACGCGCGTTTTCCCTTGTCGAGGTCGTGCTTGCCATCGGGATTTTTTCGTTTGCGATGGTGGCGATTCTCGGCCTTTTCGGATCCTCGATCGGAGGGGTGAAAAAGTTGGCAGATCGGGACGTATTGGTCGCAGCAGGAGATGCCGTTGCGGGAAAACTTGCAGAGTTGAAGCGCACGGAACTGGCGGCCGTGCCGGCGGGGAGCGATCCCGCAGTGAGTGGCAGACCCACGTTTTTTGCCTATGCGCCAGAGGACTTGTCCGCCTCGGAAGCCGACCAGGACGTGCCTGTTTTTGAATGGACAAATACAGTGCCGCCGGCGGCAGCGGTCAAGGGCGCACGGGTTTTTCGCGCACGGGTCTTCCGCGCCTTCAGCGATGTCGTGACCGAAGTTCCTTTTGCGGGAACGAACATCTCGTTTCCGGTGCGTGTGGTGGTGGATATTCTTGCTCCCGGCCAGAACAACGAGACACCCGCGATGACATGGAGCTTTCACCGGGTGCTGGTGCCCACGCAATGAATGCCACCGGCCGAAATCGAACCGCCCGAGGGTTTACAATTCTCGAGCTCCTTGTGGCCACGGCGGTCATGGCGCTTTTTTTGGTTTTGGCCAGCCAGGTTGTCTCCAGCAGCCTGAGCCAGTGGAGCTTTGCGAATGACAAAATGTCTGCCAACCTGCAGGCCCGCCTGGTGTTTGATTGGCTCGGGCGCGACATTCAGTCGCTTTGTATTGCCGACGATGCTTCCGAGTGGGTGAGGATCCAGCCTTCCGACCCGGCCCAAACCACGGATGAAAAAGGTCACGCAATGAAAGGCTCTTGGATGATGTGCTACACGCAGCCCGCGCAGCCCCACAAAGATCCTGCCGACTCAAGTAAACGGATCTCTGGCCCGGTGGCCGTGAGCTATTCACTGGGCTACCTGGATCCGATGGTCAACAACGGATCCAGGAAGCGGTTTGCCCTCCTCCGCACGTCGGTCAACCCTCGCGATACCTTTGAAAACATGGGAGTTGGGAATCTCAAGACAGACTTCTGGGCACCGGGCGTGCTCGGGTTCACCCGGATCCGTCCGGAGGATATCCTTGCCGATAACGTTGTTGGGTTTCGTGTCGTAGGCGAGTTTCTTCCCGCAGGTGCCACTGTCCCGGTTCGCAGCAATCCAGCCGAGGATTTCACCTGCGGACCATACGGCGAGATCAAGATCGGCTCAACCTCCTATCCAGGTGCCACGCTCACAGCGTTTGAAATCACGCTCTGGATCCTCGACGGAAAATCTGCAATTCGAATGGCATCTGGCTCCGCCAGCACTGCCGACAAGGCGGCCGCATTCACCAAACGCATCCCAGTCCCTGCCCTATGAAGCCCCTCATGCTCATCCTTTGCCTGCTGCTCCTTGCCGGATTTTCTCTTTGCGCGGACGACTTCCCGATTTCGCTGAAAGGCATTGCAGACAAATCCCTTGATGATGCG
>JBGSVX010000014.1:0-8809 GCA_041752795.1 Terrimicrobiaceae bacterium | reverse complement strand
ATCGCAAAGAAACCTCCCGCTCCGATCCGGGACCACCCATCAAAACCACCACACGTTTGTTTTTTAAAAATCCAGTCATAGTCATTATTTTTCGCTTCCCATTGGTTCCCCGACGATTTGCACTTCGGTCTCAAGCACAATCCCCCGCTCGCGCATGGCAGCAGCCTTGATTTCGTCAATGAGAGTCAGGATTTCTTCCGTGGTCGCCCCGCCATCATTCACAATAAAATTGCCATGAACCTCGGAAACGCGGGCACGTCCCACGGTAAAATTTTTGAAGCCGAGTTCTTCGATGAGTTTGCCGGCTGGGATTCCTGCGGGGTTTTTGAATATGCACCCGGCACTGTCCGCGACCGGCTGGGACTCTTTGCGTTTGCGCATGCTTTCCTCAAGGATTTTTGAAATATCCTCCTCCGCTGCGGGAGTTCCTGTCAGCGTGGCCGAGAGGGCAAAGTTCTGGCGGAGGGTTGGCACGTCGCGGTAGTGGATTTCCATCTCAGATGGCGTTCGTGTGAAAATGTTTCCGTCATGATCGCAATATCTCACGCGCACGACCTGCTCGAAGGTTTGCACGCCCATGGCGCCGGCGTTCATGCGAAGACCTCCGCCAAGATTGCCGGGGATGCCTTCCATCCACTCAAATCCTCCGATCCCGGCCTTGCGGGCAATGGTTGTGAGCTGCTTGAGTTTTAAACCGACGCCTGCGGTGATTTCATTGTCCCGCACTTCATGACGCGTGAATTCCCCACGGGTCAGATGGGCCACCACGCCGGGGATTCCACCATCCCGGACCACAAGGTTTGAGCCACGTCCCATCACCATGAAGGGCACGCCTTCATCGAAACAGTAGCGAACCAGATCGGCAAAACCTTCCTCGGTTTCCGGCTCCACCCAGAACTGAGCTGGCCCGCCGACGCGCATGGTCGTGTGACGTGAGAGCGGTTCGTGCAGGCGGATGAGGCCGGAGCCCATCACGTCCATGAGTTTTTCGCGCATGGCAAGATCCGAGGCCAGCCGCGAGCAGGCTTCATGGATGTTTCCGGCCCCGAGGCTCAGAACGAGATCGCCTTCACGCAATTCATTGGCGAGGACCTTGTGGATACTTCCCATGTCGGGTTCATGCACAATGTGCGGATGACCGTGCGCTTTTGCGGCATCCACAATGGTCAGACCGGAAACCCCGGGAATCGGTTTTTCGCTGGCGGGATAGACATCGGCCACGACCACCAAGTCCGCAGCGTCGAAGGCTTTGGCAAATTCGTCTCTGAGGGCCAGCGTGCGCGTGAAGCGGTGTGGTTGAAACATGACCAGCACCCGCTGCCATCCGCCGGTCCTTGCGGTGGCAATGGTCGCGGCAATTTCTGTTGGGTGGTGACCGTAATCATCCACAAGCAGGTGAGCCGCGCTCCGGTGGCGGACCTCGAAGCGACGTTTGGCACCACGGAAGGACGCCAGTGCGGAGGTGATGGATTCCATGGGAACTCCCAACTCCGAAGCAAGGGCAATCACGGCCAGCGCATTGAGCGCGTTGTGACGTCCAGGAATATTTAAGACAACCTCCCCGAGCAAGGTCTCCCCGCGAAAAACCCGGAAACGCGATGCAAAATTTTCTGTGACCAACTCGGCGAGCCGATAGGCATTTCCTGCCCCTTCCCCATAGGACACCGCACCCGGGTGCGATACGCAAACCCGCGTGGCGCCTGCATCATCACCACAAAACACAACCCGCCCGCGCGTTTGAGAAGTCAGACGAAGGAACACCGCATCAATCGCCGCAAGGTCCCGGTAAAAATCCAAATGCTCGGGTTCAATATTAAGAACGATGGCATGTTCGGGACGGTAATTGATCAGCGTGCCATCACTCTCGTCCCCCTCCGCCACAAAATATTCGCCTTCCGAATCCCATCGGGCATTGGTTCCCAAAATGGGAATTTCGGCTCCGACATAGTGGGAGGGTTTGAGTCCGCCCTGACGCAGCACATGGGCAGTCATGGAGGATGTGGTGGTTTTTCCATGCATGCCGCAAACGACGATGCCTTTTTTTGCGGCCATGATGGCAGCGAGGGCGTCGGCTCTCCGCACATGGGGAATGCCAAGGCGCACGGCTTGATCAAACGCAGGGTTTCCCGGTTTGATGGCTGACGAATAAACCACCAACGCCGCCTCTGTGACACTCTCTGCGGAATGCGGAATCTGGAAAACAAGCCCCTTCTTTTCCAAGCGCTCAACCTCAATCGTGTCCACTTTGTCCGAACCGCTGACCCGGTGGCCCAGTGCCAGCAGCAGCGCAGCAATCCCGCTCATTCCCGAGCCGGCCACGCCAATAAGGTGGATGCGCGAAGGAGGTCCTGCAAAAAAGGCTTCGAGTTCGGTTGGGGTCATGGTGTTTTGGAATGTTCCCGGACGGCGCGTTCGACTTCCATGGCCACATTGTCTGCGGCATCCCGGGGAAGCAGAGCTCCGGCTGCGGCGGCCATGCCGGACCGGCGTCGTTCATCATTCAGAATATTCGAGAGCAGCACCGCAAAGGAATCCGGTGTGATATCCCGTTCAGGCAAAAGTTCGGAAGCGCCCGCATCCACAAAAATTTTTGCATTGGCGGTTTGGTGATCGTCCGCTGCGAACGGATACGGCACGAGAACCGAAGCAAGGGAAAACCGTGAGAGTTCGCTGAGGCTCGCGGCGCCGGCCCGGGAGACGACCAGATCCGCCGCAGAGTAGAGTTCCTCCATGCGATGATAAAATGGCGCGACAAAATGCGGGATGCCTTCCCGCTGATAATTTGCCGCCGCGAGACGATCGTCCTTGTCTCCCGTGAGGTGGATGATTTGAAACTTCAATCGACCAAGCAACGGCACCACCTTGAACAGAGCCTGATTCAACCCGGAAGCGCCCTGACTTCCCCCCATGACCAGCAGCGTCGGACGGTCGCTCTCCAGTTTCAGACGGGCGAGTGCGTCGTCTTTCGGAATTTTTTCGCCGAGGTCCCGGCGCACCGGGGTTCCGGTCACAGCACAATCCCTGCCCGGGAACCGTGCGGCACAATCCGGAAACCCGAGCAGCACCCGCGTGACAAACCGGGAAGCAAGCAGGTTCGCACGGCCTGAAATCGCATTCGATTCGTGGATGAGGGTCGGGAGTTTTTGCAGGCGGCCGGCAAGAAGTGGTGCCGTGGACGTGAAGCCGCCCATTCCAAGGACCACGGACGGTCGGAATTTTCGATACAGCGAACGACAATATCCCAGACTTTCCCATGAACGTCGCAGGAAGCGCACAAAGGCCGGAGAAAGCGGCGATGGCATTCCAACGGACGGAAGTTTTTCAAAACGAAATTCCGGATGGGCTTTGAGAGCGAGGCTGTCGATGGCTTTCTCGGAGACAATGAGAAGGACCTCATGGCCCCGGTCTTTGAGAGTCTCGGCAACGGCCAGCCCCGGAAACAGATGTCCTCCGGTGCCACCGCAGGCAATCACTGCACGAAAGGGTGTGTTCACAGGCGGCAATATTGTTCTGCCCTGCGGAGGGCGGGTGAGACGGCAGGAGCGAAGGGCTGACCATGACGGTGGATGCTTACGAGGAGGCCCATGAGGAAAAAGCAGATCACGAGGTCCGATCCGCCGAAACTGATAAATGGAAGTGGCATGCCTTTGTTGGGTAGCAGAGATGTGGTGACTCCGATATTCACTGCGGCCTGAAGGGTGACCATGATCACGCACCCGAAACCGAGCAGGACTCCGAATCGGTCCCGCGCATTCAATGCCACCTGCGTGCCGCAAACGCAAATAATCAGATATCCGATGACCGTTGCCAACGTGAATTTCAACCCAAGTTCCTCCCCGATCATGGGAAAAATAAAGTCCGTGTGGGCATACGGGAGATACAACATTTTTTGACGCCCCTCGCCGAGGCCGAGACCATCCACCCCGCCGGATCCGAAAGCAATGAGCGCCTGCCACTGTTGAAGGCCTTCGCCGAGCCGGTATTTTTCCGGGTCCATGAACGCCATGAGGCGACCCATGCGCTCGTCAATATGCGTGGCCAAATAGATGCATCCCGCAAGGCCCAAAACCGCCATGGGCACCAGCCAACGAAGTGCTGTGCCCGCCAGAAACATGACTCCCAACCCGGCTCCCATGATGAGTGCCGTGGTTCCCATATCCACCTCCAAAAGGATCGGTATCGTGAGCAATCCGAGCACGCCTAGAGGGATAACAAATCCCTTCAGGAACGTGCCGGCCGATTTTTCATGTTTTTCAAACCACCATGCCAGAAAGAACAGCGCCGCGACCTTCGCGAGTTCGCTGGGTTGGAAATTCGTGACACCAAGGTTCACCCACCGGTTGGAGCCGTTGATTCGCATGCCGATCGGCGGAACGAAACACAGGATCAACAACACAAAGGCAACGCCCATCACCGCCGGCCACCACGTTTTCCAAAACCGGTAGTCCACACTTCCGGCAATCACCGCCACACAAATGGCGACCCCAAGCCACATGCCCTGACGTTTCACAAAAAAGTACATGTCGCCACGGCTTTCCTGGGCAAACGCCGCTGTGCTGGAAAGCATCACCAGCCCGAGGCAGGTGAGTCCGGCAACAGTCAGCAGCAGGAAATAAATGGCGTGGCGGTGCATGGTGATGGGGGAGGCGGCGGGAGTCGTGGCCGCCGGCCCTAGCCTCCGGAATTCGGAATTTTCAGTTTCTGACCAATTTGAATTTTGGTGGGATCTTCGATCTTATTGGCCTCAAGAAGCGACTTGTAACTCACATGGAATTTTTTCGCGATGGAGTACGGGTTGTCACCTTTCATCACCGTGTAGGTCCCATCCGCGGATTTTTCCGCAGTGACAGGAGTCGCCGGGGTCGCCGGCTCATTCGCGGGTTTGACCACCGGAGCGGCACCAGCAACGGGCTTGGCCACGGACGAAATGATGGGCTTGGTCGTCGTTGGTTTGGTCGTCGCTGTTTTGGTGGTGGGCTCGACGGTCTTCACTGTATTGGCGACAGTCTTCGCCGCAGGTTTGAATCCCGGAGTCGGAATCTGCAGGATCTGACCCACCCGAATGACCGAAACCGAGGTGATTCCATTGACCTCCTCAAGAGCTTCGACAGACGTTTTGTGCGCATTGGCAATTTTTGAGAGCGTGTCTCCGGCGACCACTGTGTAAGTGTTCCCGGCACCCGACGCCGCAGATTCAGCCTCAGGTTTTGTAGATGGCTTGGAATCGGCCGTTTGCGCGTTGGTGACGTCCGGTTTCTTTTCCCCAGAAGCCTCTGCGGGCTCCGTGAGTGAAGGAGATTTGGCGCTCGCCGCGGCCTGGGCCTCGGACGTTTGACGTGCCTTGATTGAGTTGAAGGCAAAGACGCCGCCCACAGCAATCACATGCAGGATCAGCACAACAAACAATGCATGCGAAAATCGCATGTTGGGTTCGGCTTCTCCTTCGTAGTCCTCGATTTCGGCTTCGTCATCAGCGGCTCTTGCCCGCAACTTGGGAGCAGCAGGGCGCGGCCTGCCGGGAGCCCGCTTTAACGGCATTTTGACGGTTCTTTGTGGTTTCATGGTCGATTCGTGTTTGATTCCTTATTTTCCCTTGGGCAAGTGGCTGATGGCCATCACGGCCTGTTTGAATACATTTCCGCGCTCGCCGTAATTTTTAAACATATCAAAGGACGAAGTGCCTGGCGAGAAAAGCACAACATCCCCATCGGCGGCGGCATGGTCGGCCATAGCAACGGCTTCCTGCAAAGATGCAGCCGGTGCGGTGGAAACCCCCGGCCAGGATGCTGCGATGCGCTCCCGCATTTCTCCAATCAAAACGGCATGTTTCACATGTTTGCGAATCAGCGGAAGAAGCGGATCAAATTCGAAGCCCTTGTCCTTGCCACCGGCAATCAAAACGATGGGACGGTCTTGGGACATCACGGCCTTTTCCACAGAATCCAAGTTGGTGGCTTTCGAATCATTAATCCATCGGATGCCATCCAAATCCCTCACAAATTCGCAGCGGTGGGCGGGCGGCGAATAATTGCCCACCGACTCCGCCAGCCTGTGCAAATCCACCCCAAAGGCCAGACCCATCGCAAACGCCGCCATCAAATTCTCCGCATTGTGAACACCGGGCAGGTTCGTCTCGCGCTGATCAATGACCACCCGGCCATCATAAAAAATTTCCGTTCCCCGCAAGGTAAAATCCGCATCAGAGGTCACCGCCGAAAATGTAATCTTTCGTGGAGCAATCGGCGGAAGGTCAGAGATCGCATTCATCACCACAAAATCTTCCGCCGTCTGATTTTCAAAAATCCGGAGTTTGGCATTCCGGTATTCTTCCATGTTGGCGTAGCGGTCGAGGTGGTTCGGGCTTAGGTTGAGCCATGCCGAAACCTGCGGGCGAAAGGTGCGGATCGTTTCCAATTGGAACGAGCTGACCTCCAGAACCATCACATCGAGCACGTCGCTCTGACGCACCGCCGTGGCGAATGGCAGGCCAATATTTCCACTCGCCATCGTGCGAACACCGGCACCCTTGAGCATCTCGGTGGTTAGTTCGGTTGTCGTGGTTTTTCCATTGGTGCCCGTGATGGCAATCACCGGGCACAGGCATTCTTCAAACGCCAGCTCGAGTTCTCCAATCACCGGAATATTTTTGGAAAACACATTACGAACCAGAGGAACGATGGGATCGATGCCCGGACTCAGCACGCAAACGTCATACACGGCAGAATCCTGCTCGGCGGCAGCACCGAACAACACGCGAATACCCTGGGCTTCCAGAGCCGAGGCTTTTTCGCGGCCAGCAGGAGTCTCCTTGCTTTCGCAGACGGTGACGCAGGCGCCCTCCTCAGCCAAGAGCATGGCAGCGGCTTCCCCACTATGACCCAGACCAAGAACAACTGCGGATTTGCCGGAATAGATCATCGCAGTTTCAGGGTTGCGAGGCCAAGAAGGGCAAAAATAATGGACATGATCCAAAAGCGGACGATGACCGTATTTTCCTTCCAGCCGCTGAGTTCAAAGTGGTGGTGGAGCGGGGACATTTTGATGATGCGCTTGCCGGTGAGTTTGAAGCTGGCGACTTGAAGGATCACCGACATGGCCTCAATCACAAACACACCACCGACAATCACGAGCAGGATTTCCTGTTTGCAGCAAATCGCCACGGCACCAAGCATGCCGCCAATGGCGAGCGATCCGGTATCTCCCATAAACACCCTGGCCGGGTGTGCGTTCCACCACAGAAATCCCATGCACGCACCGAGCAAAGCCGCGCAAACAACCGCCAACTCACCCGAGTAGGGCACGAAGGGAATGGACAGATAATTGGCAACCTTCGAATTGCCCGCCAAATACGAAAGCACAGCATACGCACTGGCCACGGTTGCCGTGCAGCCAATCGCGAGTCCATCCAATCCATCGGTGAGATTCACCGCGTTGGAGGTGCCCACCATGACCACGAGGAAAAACAAAAACGTGAAGAGGCCCATGCTCGGAATGAGCGGCTCCTTTGCAAATGGCACATAGAGGCTCTGTGCAATTTCTGCCAGCTTGGGATTCATCAAAAAGTACGCGGTAAAAACCAGTGCCAACACACACTGGAGCCCAAATTTCATGCGGCTACTGATTCCCGCCGAACTCTTTTTTGAGACCTTGAGCCAGTCATCATAAAACCCGATGCCACCAAGAAACAACGTGCTGAACATGACCAACCAGACAAAGGAATTCGTGGGACGCGCCCAAAGGATCGTTGAAATGAGGATCGACCCAATGATGAGGATTCCGCCCATGGTGGGGGTGCCTTTTTTTGCACCATGCAATTCAAACAGCGCATGAACCTCCTCCTTGGTGCGGATGGGCTGACCGAATTTCAGGGAGATCAATTTTCTGATCACCCAATTTCCGAACATGATCGAGAGGAGGAACGACGTGGCGGCGGCGCAGATTCCCCGGAATGTGATATAGGAAAACACATTCAGTGCCTTCATAAATTCATTGTCCCAGCCATTTTTCAGGCCCCATTCGCCAAATTCGTAGAGGTAGTAAAGCATTAGAAGGTGTCGATGACGGTTTCCATTCGGGCGGAGCGGCTGCCTTTGACGAGGACGATGTCCTGAACCGAGACGAGGGAGCGCAAGAGGGTGGTGGCGTCGGCAGGCGTCGGCACTGAGTGAACGCGCGGTGTGATGGATTCGGCGGCAGCGGCCAGCGGGGCGGTTTCCGGCCCAACTGCTATGAGGATGTCCGCACCGGGAGTGGATCCGACCTTGCGGTATCCAGCCTCGGCATGGGATCCGAGCTCGCCCATGCGCCCAAGCACGGCGATGCGTTTGCCACTGCAGGGAAGGCTTTTGAGGACGCCAAGAGCCGCAGACATGGAGTCCGGGTTGGCATTGTAGGAGTCATCCAGAAAAACAATGCCCTTCACGGTGCGCCGCATCAGTCGTCCGCCAATTAACGGGGTTTGTTCAAGGCCCTCCGCACATTCTTCGGGGGACAATCCACAAGCCAGGCCGGCTGCCACAGCCAACAATGCGTTGGAGACCATGTGCAGCCCGGGAACCGGTAGCCGGGTCGCAATTTGCACGCCACCAGCCACAAGGAGAAAATTCGTTCCCTCGGACGTGATTTCGATGTTCTCCGCGCGAACATCGGAATCCTCCGCACCTGTGGTCACGCAGCAGGCACGCGTGCGGGTGGCGAGGAATTTTGCAAAATCATCCGAGGCAGGAAAAATGGCTGTGCCATCCGGGCGGAGTGCGGCGAGCAGTTCACTCTTTTCGGCAGCGATTGCTTCACGTGATCCCATGTATTC
>JBGSVX010000013.1:0-2710 GCA_041752795.1 Terrimicrobiaceae bacterium | reverse complement strand
ATATTGATCTGAGGATATTTTTCCCGGATGTGGGACAGCATGTTGATGTAAAAATCAATCCCGAGTTTGGGATGATGTCCGCCTTGGAGCAGAACTTGCACTCCATCCTCCTTCGCGAGTTCATCGAGTTTTTGATCAATCTGCTCGTGGTTCAGAACATAATGGTCGTCATCTTTTTCCGTCCGATAAAACGCACAAAACTTGCAATACACGTTGCAGACATTCGTGTAGTTCACATTCCGGTCCACAATGTATGTCACGACCTCATTGCCTCGCCCATCATAGGCAGATGCCTTAGCAGCTTTCCGGCGGTGGTCGGCCAGGGCGCCGAGTTCTTCCAGAGGCAGGGCATGCAGTTCCCTGGCATCTGAAGCCGATATTCTCTCGCCGCCCAAAATGCGGTCCACCAACGGACTTGATTCACCAATATTCACAGACCTCACCATAAAGCCCCTCGCCATGAAGGTCAACGGGCGGAATGGAGGCTTCCGCTTCATGGTTTTCTCTTCCCAAATGGACTCCGTTGGAGGGTTCCGCTTGCCGGAGCCGCGCAATCCGCCGCCAATTCTCGAACGGCAGGCCCTACCGAGGAAAGGCGCAGCCGAGGGAATCTGCGGCGGTGCTGAACCGCTTATCAGTGGTCCACATTGGAATATTCTCCACCAAGGCAGAGGCAAGGAGTTGTACGTCATTCCAGCCCAGCCCAAGGCCGTGAAGCTGGCGACGTTCAATCAGTTCCAAGCATTCGGCAAAGCTGGCAGGCACCACGGTGGGAAGGGATTGCAAATCGGTGAGTGTCTGGTGGCGATGCTTGAGGTTGCCTGTGGCGAGTTCTCCGATGACGATGGGGTGAGTCTTGACCTGATGTTTGGTAAGCAATTGCACCAGCCGGGGTTCCGAGCGGTGGAAGTGGTCAATCCAAACGGACGTATCCACAAGAATCATCGGATGGATGCCTTCCGGCTGCGTCGCCTCGAGGTAACGGAAAGTGAAGGCATGGCACCGCCTAAACGGGCCAGTCGGTGGGCGGCTTCCCGTTCGATGAGTGCATTCAAACCCAAATGCACAACGGCGGTCTTTTCCTTAATCCCGGTCTGCCGCATGGCCTCTGCCATGAGGGTATCGTCTAAAATGAGTGTTGTTCTCATGCATATGAATATGCATGATTTTTATGCATTGTCGAGATCGTCCGGATTGCGCGTTAGGCTCCGGCCCTCTGGGCGGCTTCAATGTGATGGATCACTTGGCGAGTAATTCGATTTCCAGGGTATTGGCCATCTTGGTCGCAACCAAGGCCGCAAGACTCCCGGAAGGCATCATGCAAACAACGGTTTTTCCCTTGCCGATTTCATCCACCTTTTTCGTCGCTTGCCATTGCCTCCAAAGCTGTCTGCAAGCCTCTCCCAAACGGAACATGTCGAGCCGGGGGTTCCAGCAGATTTCTAGGACGCCATAATATCGTCTCACCATCCCCAGCCCAAACTCTGAATAGATGGCCAATATCGCCTCCGCTTGGTAATTCGTGATTTCCGAATTAAGCCGCGTCTTCGACTTGTGCATCAGAGTTGTCGCATTGGTCTTTTTGATCCCGGTCTTGCGTCCCATGATCTGAACCGCAATCAGCGCGCAGGCTCGGAGAGATCTTTCGATCACTCGAATGGCAATTGCGTCATAGTCAATCGGCTTAATGGTAGAAACAACGGGCTTCATTTGGAAACCTCCTCACGGGTGATGGGAAGGGTTCTAATGAAGGCGGCCAACCGCTCGGCCTCCTGTGGGCTGAAATCCACCGGAAGTTCGATCACGACCTGCAATTCCGGACGCAGATGGAAGCGGTGTTCGAGTGAATCCTGCTCGATCTCGTCCTCGTCCGAGGCCTCGGGTCCTGGCGGAAGGCTCAGATCAAGATCGGAACTCTGACCGATCGCCGCTTTGGCTGCCGCCAAGGCACTCGTGGACCACTCGAAACGGCTCGGTGACGAATGGCGCCCCGGAATGTATCGCCCGAGGGATAGCTCCTCGAGTCGCTTCATGATCCTTAGAATTTCCTGACGCGTGGCTGCCACATTCTCCTTGTTCAGAAGAGCCGACATCCGATCAACTTTGGTGGTTTTGGCGTCATTCGTGCGCCTCGCCAGAATCTCAAAAAAGGACTTTGTGACTTCTGACTCAGCGTAGAGGGCCTGCAATTGGGTAAGAATAGATTGTGTCATATTATGTGTTGTTGGTGGTTTCGATTAAGCGGCTTTCTGAAGCGATGCGGTGGCGGACGGGAAGGGGATGATGTTCGCTGCGGGGAGCACCCGTCGGCACACCCTCCACTTCATCGGCCGCTCACCTGCATCGACAGGTTCCACAAGGCCCTGCTCTCTCAATTCTTCGAGGAATCTTCTCATCAATTTTGAATTTTGAGTGGAGGGTCCGAGGACGCCTCCCGTAATCAATTCGGCTGTTTTTGGACCGTTTGTGATGAGGCATTTAAGGATTTTTGCTGTGTAGGTTTCGTCTAGTTTTATTGATATATTTTTCATGACAATTCAATTGTACACTCATTCGAAGAAAAAGTCAAGTAAAAAAATAAAAATTTATGAAATTATATTTAATTTCATATTTTAAATCGCTTTTATTATTTTATTTTAATTAATAACTCAGCCAAATTATCCAAAAACCGTGAACTCAATCGGGTTTCAAATTTCTTTGGAAATCCGAT
>JBGSVX010000012.1:0-5567 GCA_041752795.1 Terrimicrobiaceae bacterium | reverse complement strand
CATCCGTGAGGGCCTGGGAAATTGTGGTGCTGGCGGTGAGCGGAATTCGGTCCTGCTCCAAATGAAATCCGCACTCCGAGGCAGCAGCCAATCGCGGTAGATCGCTGGCAAGACCGTCACTGAGATCCATCATTGCTTTGGCAAATCCCCTCTTTGCGAGCCACTGGCCCTCGGCCAAGCGCGGTTCGAAGGCCCAGTGTTTTCTCCGGATCGAACCACCCAGCCGACCTGTCACATAGAGAAGGTCACCCGGACGCCCGCCCGATCGCGTGACAAGTGATCCGCGAGCCACGGTTCCGGTCATGGCCACCGAGACCGCAACTACAGGCGCGCGTGACATTTCTCCTCCCACAATTTCAACATCATATCGACGTCCGGTCATTCGCAGGCCACGGTAAAATTCTTTCCAAAATTGCAGAGAAACCTCCGGAGGAGAAAAGATGCTGATTAGAGCATGGGCAGGACGACCTCCCATGGCAGCAATATCGCTGATGGCACGGCCGAGGGCCTTGCGACCCACACAGTGCGGGGGAAGTGCATCATCAAAGTGGACCTTCTGTACGATGGAATCGGCCTTGAGGAGAAGCAGGTCGCGGGAACCGGTAAGCCGAATCGCAGCACAATCGTCACCGGGGCCGACCAAAACATTCCGCCCAAAGGTTGCTCCACCCATCAATTCGCGAAGCAGGTCTGCTTCGGTGAGATCGAAAAGTTTCATGGAGAATCACGCCAGATCAGGCCATGTGAGGGAGAGGATCAAAGATAGAGCATTGAAGAGGGCATGCATGAGCATGGGAGCCCAGAGGGAGCCAGTGATTTCGAAAATGACCGTGAGAGCCACAGCGAGGACAAAGAGTCCGGCAAAGGCCGGGAGATGCACGTGGATGGCGGCAAACAGAAGCGAGACGGCAACCAGTGCCCAGGCTCTTCCCACATATTTTTTTGCCACGCCGTAGAGGTAGCCGCGGAAGATGGTTTCCTCAGCGAGCGGAGCAACAAAAACTGCCATGCCAACAATGAGGAGGCGGTGCATGGGATTATCTGAGGCCATCCAAAAATCAAGAAGCGGCTGTGACTCCTTGCCTTGGCCGGCAAGGGAGGCCGCTATCCACTGCATAACCGCCACAATGGGAAGGATGGCCAAAAAGCCAATGCCCACTGTTCGCAATCCAGATTTCCATCCCGGCCACCGCAGGCCCCACAAATTCCAATACGCGACCTTTCGAACACTTAGGGCCGCCAACAAAAATCCCACAATCCCAAGGTAAATCACCCCGCTCGCAATAATGGTCGAGACACTGACCTGCATCGGCCCGCCGGATGATTGGGCAATGAGGCTGATAAACCAAAGGGAGAGCAGGCAGGCGGTAATGACATCCGGTCGTGCGAATCCCTCGGTTGAGATGCCCTCACTCGTTTGCAAGGAGCGCCACAAACGCGAATAATAAACCAGCCCGGCCGCAGCCAGCACAGCAAGAAGAACCATCACCGGCATCAAGGGATCCATGAAATTGCCGAACGGTCAGGGCGCAAAAATTGCGGGCAGCAAATAGGCGCGGCCCGGCTGTAATTTGGTGGTGACAGGCAGGAGATCGATTTTTATTTCTGGAGTGCGGGCCTCTCCAAACAGGGAGAACAAATCCGAGAAGGAAACCGTGCGCTTGTATTGAACAACCCGGAGGTTGCTTGCTCCGGCAAGTTCCATGGCCTTGGTATAGGCATCCTCCACATACCCCAGCTGATCCACCAGCCCGGCCTCCTTGGCATCGGTGCCGCTCAGAATCCGGCCATCCGCCACTCCAGTCCGCAAAACCGCCTCATCCAATTTTCGCGCTCGGGCCACAATACCCACAAAACGGCCATAACTTTGCATGACCAAGCCCTCCACGTAGGCACGCTCCTCCTCACTCATTTCCCGGGCACCATTCAACATGTCCTTAAATTTCCCACTTTTAAAAACTACAGACTCCAACCCAATTTTGCCGAAGAGGTCCCGATAGTTGAGCGTGGAAATGATGACGCCGATGGACCCTGTGAATGTGGTGTCATTGCACATGATGTAGCTGGCTCCGCAGGCGGCATAATAGGCTCCCGAGGCACCAATGCTGTTGAAATACATGACCACCGGCTTGTGTTTGGCAAATTCCTGAATGGCGTTGTAGAGCACATCCGAGGCCGTGATTTCACCGCCGGGGCTGTCCGTGGAAATGACCACCGCTTTGACATTTTTGTCTTCCCGCGCTTGATCGAGGGCGCGTTTGAAATCGGCCACAAGGTCATTCCCCAGCGAGCCCGGCTGGCCCATTGCGATGACTCCCTCCAGCGGAAGGACCACGATAGCTTCGTCTGTATCGGTTCCCTCGCGCAGCAGGACTTCCTCAAAACTGTGTTCCCGGAAGCTCCGGGCGGCAGCAGCAGCCGGCGAGCCTTTGACCCCATGCATGGCGAGAAGCACAAAATTTCCAAACAGGCTCGCGCAGATGACCAAAAACAGAACAACAATCACACACCCGGACTTTTTCATATTCAGACTGGCACCCTGCCCCAGACATGCCCAAGGCTCAAGCGGGGATTTTGAAATCCTTCATTTCCCCCCGGACTCCCATGAAGGCGTTAACCCAAATCCCATGGTGTGGCAGGCCATTGGTGAAGGCGCCTCGTCTCTGAAGCCCTATCCAAAAACAATTGAGAGGAATCGGCTCGCCAGCAAAGCAAGAATTTGTATTTTCGGAAACGTGCTTCCTTCAACCAACCCCTCGCCCATCCGTGAGTTCGGAACTGGATTGAGGTTTTTTATTCGAAAGCAACATGCCCGCTTCGCCTGCTAACCAATGACACCTCAAACACAAAATGGTGGAGATTTGTTCATCGTCGATAACAGCGATGACCACTGGAAGGGCATCCGTTACCTCCAGGACTGGACCGAAATCGCCAAGGCCTTTGATGTGGCCACAGGATTCTTTGAAATTGGTTCCCTGCTCGCATTGGATGGCAAGTGGCAACGGCTTTCGAAAATCCGGATTCTCATGGGGGATGAGATGTCCGCTCGAACCCGGCAGGCTCTCCTCGATGGCCTCAAAGCGAAAATTCAAGAAAAGCTCGATTCAAGCATTGAAGCGGAGAAGGAAGGGAATGACTTCCTGCGTGGCGTGGCGGCTATTGTTGGTGGAATTCGCAGCAAGCAGATCGAATGCCGGGTGTATTCAAAGCGGAAGTTTCACGCAAAAGCCTATATCACTCACCCGAGTGTCTCGGTGATCGGCTCGGTGGCCCTTGTGGGCTCCAGCAATTTCACACTTCCGGGCCTAACTCAGAATATTGAGCTGAATGTTCAAATCCGCGCGCCCGGGGACGTTGCTGACCTTCAAAGGTGGTTCGAGCGCTATTGGGATGAGGGCGAGGACATCTCTGAGGATGTGATCCGTGTGATCGAACGCCAGATTGCCGAATACTCCCCGTTTCAGGTTTATGCGAAGGCTCTTCAGGAGCTTTTCCAAAGCCGGGAACTGGCTCCGGCAGCTTGGGATGAAACGGAGTCCAAGATGTATCCCAAGTTGGATCCGTATCAGCGGGAAGCCTACCGCTCCCTCTTGAAAATTTCCCATCAACACGGTGGAGCCTTTCTCTGTGATGGTGTCGGTCTGGGAAAAACCTTCGTCGGCCTCCTCCTGATTGAGCGGCTCATCATGCTGGAGCGGAAACGTGTCGTGTTGATTGTGCCAAAATCCGGGCGGGTCGCCGTCTGGGAAAGAAACCTCAAAAAGCATCTTCCGCATCTTGTGGGAGATTTTGCGAATTTGGTGATCCTGAATCACACCGATCTCATGCGCACCGGGGCGGACCTTCCTTACCGGCTGGATCGCATCAAAGAACTGGCAGATGTGGTCATGATTGATGAGGCCCACCATTTCCGAAACCGTGGCCTCGCGAATCTTGATGGGGAAATCCGATCCAGATATTGGAAGCTCTACGATATTCTTGCAGGGAAGGCTGTGTTTTTGCTGACCGCAACCCCGGTGAACAATCACCTCACCGATTTTCAGCACTTGATCGAATTGTTCTCCCGTATCGACAATCCCGGTGCCTTCGCTTCGACCCTGGGCATCCATGGACTTCCCGCGTATTTCACCAAGCTTGAAAAGCAGCTTCAAACCATTGTTGCGGGACGCTCCTTTGGGGAGTTGTTTGATCAATCGGGCGTTGAAAGCGAGCAATTGCTTTTTGATGACAAACTTTTCAGAGAGCTTGTTGTCCAGCGAAGCAGATCGTATGTGCGAAAAAGTCAGGAGCAGCATGGCGGGCGGGATGTCCTCTTTCCCGAAAAACAACCGCCAAAGGTTGTCGCCTATTCGGTCAAAAAAACCTACGGCCACCTTCTCGGAAAACTAGAAAAAGCGTTTGCGAGGGAAAAACCGCTCTTTGCCCTCGCCCTGTATTATCCATTGGCTTACTGGAAGGGAGATCCCACCACGCTGAATCAGTTTGATGTCAATCGTCAGAAACAACTTGTCCGTTTGATTCGCATCCTGTTTCTCAAGCGCTTCGAAAGTTCGATTGCCGCATTTGAGTCTTCCTGTCAGGTCCTCCTGCTGAAACTCCTTGCGTTTCTTCGCAAAAATACGGACCCACACAGCGCCGTCGAAATCAATCGTTTTGAAAAGTGGCAGGCCCAAAATGAGGAACTGCTTGCAACGGTCCGAAAAAAGCAAAGCGAACTCCACGAGGAGGAGGAGTCCGAGGAAAATGAACTCGGCGATGAATATCTGGAGGATTTTGAATGCCTCTCTCGGGATGACTTCAAAGTTGATGAGATCATCAACGAGACCTACAGCGATCTCGAAACCGTTGTGGATTTTTTGGAAGAGGTCACCCGTCTGGATCCATCCCATGATGACAAACTCAAGGCACTTATCCGATTGCTGACCAAAGATCCGGTTCTCAAACACAACAAGGTCATCATTTTTTCGGAATTCATGTCCACGGCCCGCTATCTGCGCAAACAGCTTGTTTCTGCGGGCATTAAAGGCGTCAGCGAAATTGACAGTGACAGCAAGCGGGATCGGGCAGATGTGATTCAGGAATTTGCTCCGTATTATAACGACACTTCCAGCGCTGCACTTGCTGAGGCCGGGCGGGAAGAGATTCGTGTTCTGATTTCCACCGACGTGCTTTCGGAAGGTCTCAACCTTCAGGACGCCACGCGCCTCATCAATTACGATCTTCACTGGAACCCCGTCCGCCTCATGCAAAGAATCGGTCGTGTGGATCGGAGGATGGACCCTGCGGTTGAACGCCGCCTCATCGCGGACCATCCCGAGCAGGAGGCCCTGCGGGGCAAGGTCATTTACTGGAATTTCCTTCCGCCCGATGACCTCGATGAACTCCTCAAGCTGTATCAGCGCGTGGCATATAAAACCCTGCGAATGTCCAAGGTCTTCGGAATTGAAGGCCGTCAGCTTCTCACCGAGAAAGATGACTTTGATGCCCTCCGGGACTTTGTTCACATTTACGAAGGGGAGGAAACCCCCTCCGAGAAGCTCCATCTCGAATACCAACGCCTCCTTTCA
>JBGSVX010000011.1:0-2406 GCA_041752795.1 Terrimicrobiaceae bacterium | reverse complement strand
TTTTCGGACAAGTGGTTTGATGTCAGCAAACGCTGCGGAAAGGACGCTGGTGCGCTTCAGGTCGCATGGGGGCAACCGATTCTTCCGGAACTCGTCGAGGCCGAACTTTCCAAGGGCGGATATGATGCCTTCACCCTCATTCATAACGAAACCTCCTGCGGAATCCGGAACCCGCTTCCGCAAATTGCCGAAGTGCTCCGCAAGTTTCCCGAGGTCATGTTCATCGTGGACAGTGTCTCATCATTTTCCACCGAAGAAATTCCCATGGATGCCCTCGGGATTGATGTGCTTCTCACCGGCAGTCAGAAGGCGCTGGCTCTCCCTCCGGGGTTGGCCCTGTTTTCCGTCTCCGAACGCGCCATGGAAAAAGCGAAGTCCATCCCGGATCGCGGGTATTATTTTGATTTTGTGGAATTCGCAAAAAACCAGGCCGAGGACATGACGCCAAGCACGCCGTGCATTTCCCTGATTTATGCGTTGCAATCGAAGTTGGACGAAATTTTTGCGGAGGGCATCGCGAACCGTCATGCCCGTCATAAGCACCTCAACCGCCTGGTCGGAGATTGGGCCACCAATCACGGCTTCGAGTTTTTTGCCCCGGAAGGCTACCGTTCGATTTCCCTCAACTGCCTTGCCAACAACAAGGACGTGGACATCGCGGCCTGGATCAAACGCCTGCGCGAGAAACACCGGTTTGTCATTGATGGCGGCTACGGCAAGCTTAAAGGCAAAACCTTCCGCATCTCAAACATGGGCGACGAATCCGAAGCGTCCATGCGCGAATTGCTCGCGGCCTTGGATGACACGCTGAACTGAAGCCTTCGGACTAAACAAGCCCGAGTTTCATCCGGCCTTCTTCGCTGATCATGGACTGATTCCATGGCGGGTCCCAGACGAGTTCCACCTCGGCATCTTCGATGCCCTCGAGGGCAAGGATTCGTGAGCGGGCATCCGCCGCAATCGCAGGACCCATGCCGCAACCGGGAGCGGTGAGGGTCATTTTCACCAACACCGATTTGCCGCCGCCGTCTTTGTCGTTGACCTGACAATCATAGATGAGGCCGAGGTCCACGACGTTGACCGGAATCTCGGGGTCAAACACGGTTTTGAGTTGGGACCAGACCCCGTCAACCAGGGGGCCTTCGGATTTGACCTTTGAGTCACCAGGATCCGCTGCGGGATCCATCCCGAGTGCATCGATGTCTTTTTGCTCAATGCGGGCCAGTCCGCCCGGCGTGGCCACCGTGTAAGTGCCGCCAAGGGACTGAGTGATGATCACGTTCATGCCTGATGGCAGAACGATGGGATGGCCGCTGGGAATCTGGATGGCGTCACAGTCCCGGGCCAGGGCAATTTCTCGGTGGTCGTTCATAAAAATTTGATTTTTGGTTTTTCAGTTGGTGTCAGGAAGCTGTCTGCCAGGGTGGGGGAGGAGGGGGTGGAAGTTTGAAGGGGTGTTGCTCCGGGATTCAGAGCTTCACGAAGTGCGCCCTCCACCAATTGGGCGCAATGGATTTTCATGGGAGGCAGAGCGCCGAGTGGTGCCGAGAGGTCCTCGCCGGAGAGTGCAAGTGCCTCTTCGGAGGTTTTTCCGCGAATCAGCTCGGTGGCCACACTCGCGACCGCAATGGCGGTCTGACATCCGAACGATTGAAAGGTGGCCTTGTCGATCACCTTGCGACCGTCCTCTTCCCGAAATTTGACCCACATGCGCAGCATGTCGCCACAGTTTTCGCTGCCGCCGGTCCCCACAGAATCCGCATCGGCCATTTCTCCGACATTCACCGGATTAGTGGCTGCTTCCCGGATTTTGGATTCCAAGTCTTCGCTCATGCTGCCTCCAAGGTGTAGCGAGGCAGAGACGGATCGACCAATTCGCTATAGGCATCAATCCCACCGCGCAGGCATCGAACATTTGAAAAGCCATGACCCGCAAAATAAGCGGCGGCATCCAAGGCGCGGCCACCGGTATGATCAACGATGAGAATCCCACGGTCTTTCGGCCAGGAGGCCATAATTTCCGACATGAGTGTCTGATCAAAGTGACGGGAGCCCGGGATCTGCACAGCTTCAAATTCCTCCGAGGTCCGGATATCCAACGCGGAAAAATCCGTACGGAGGTTTTGAAAATCCTCAGGCGAAATCATCATGGCTTCATCCTGCTCATGAGCTTCATGCACGGCTTCCAGAACCTTTTCCGGGGTGGCGTCTCCACTTCTGGCGCAGACATCGGCCAGCGATTCGGAATCCGAAAATCCGCAACTCGCGCAGCCTCCGATGTGAAATTTCTGGAATAGGGCCCGTTGCGCCCAGGGATACCGGGCCAACAATTCGCCCATGGTCATTTCAGCTGGTGTTTGCATGCGGCCACCATCGACGATGACCGGTTGCTTTTCAAACTTTTCC
>JBGSVX010000010.1:0-1608 GCA_041752795.1 Terrimicrobiaceae bacterium | reverse complement strand
CTTGCGGTCCTTTCGAATTTTTGAGGCGGCCAAGACTTCAAAGGCGCGGGTCATTCCCGCCTCGGCGATCTTGGTGGCTGCTTGCAAGGCGCGTAATTCCGCAGGGGTTTTGATTTCGCGCTCCGGCAGAAAGAGGCCCTTGGCCGGCCGCAGGCGAATTCCTTCCTTGCGCAGGGCTTTTGTGAGGCCAAGGGGAAAATCGGACGGAACGATTGCCTTTTTGGCTTTTCTCTGACGGAGGAACGCCGCAAGAACTTTGATTTGAGAAGGTCGCCGGGATTTTTTGCCCTGCACTTCTTTTTCGAGGGAAGAATAGGAAACAATCTCTGCGGTCTTGGCCTGGCTGCGAGCCCGGTCGATCTCAAGATCACTCAGCAAAAGCGATAAGTTTTCACCGGATTCGAGGACTGCAAAGGCGTCCGGAGCATGGAATCCGGTCAGGTAAAGGATATCCGCATTGTGTTCGCTGGCGGCGTAGGCAAATTTTGGAGATTTCACAGAAGCGGATTTTGGGCAAAGTGAGGCATATGAGCAAGCCCACGCATCAATGGACCCGCATTGCACCCGCCAAATGGGAGGATGCCTGGGAGGAACGCCTCAGGTTTCTCGGGCCGGAACGCGTCGCTTTTGTGACGTGGCCGCAGTCGCGGTCCATGAAAATTGAAGTATTTGCCGACGAGAAAACCGTGATTCGTTTGCAAAAAGATTTTGGGGGTCGCAGCAAAAAACTCAGTAAGGCCATCTGGAGTGGTGCGGCGCAGGCGCCCCGCCGTCCTCTCTGCATTCGTGGGCGGTTGAAGGTTTTTTCTGATGAGTCCCAATGGGCGGCGTGGGATCGGGATCTGCCTCGACGGCTTTTCATTCCAGCAGGCATGGCGTTTGGCACGGGAGAGCATGCGACCACGGCCACCTGCCTTCGTTTGTTGTGCGATGTCTGCAAGGATATGCCTCCCGGATTCCGTGTCGCGGACCTTGGATCGGGCACAGGCATTCTCGCCATTGCTGCCGAGATGCTCGGGGCGGGGGATGTCCTTGCGATGGACAATGATCCTGCCGCTGTTCGTATCACCAAAGCCAATGCCAAGGTGAACGCATGCCGGCGAATCACCACGGCCCATGGCAGTGTGCTGGAATGGCGAACTGAGCACCCGCTGAATCTCATCACGGCCAATCTCTTCAGCGAACTTCTCGTCGAGGCCTCTCCAAATATCGCACGGGCCCTCATCAAAAATGGGAAACTCATTTTTTCCGGAGTCCTCAAAACCCAATATCCCGAAGTCCATGCCGCCTTGCAAAAGCGCGGACTCGAAGTTGCCAAAGTGATCAACAAAGGCAAATGGTGCGCCGGGTTGGCGGTCAAATCGCACGCTTCTTCGAAGTGAATCCCCATCCAAAGTCCGACCGCTCGCTGCTCTCCTGCATTCAACATGGTCTCCTTGCGTATGGCCGTTGGCTGGCAGGGCATGACCGCCTGTTCCGGAAACTGACCCTTCTGCTTGCGGCTGCTGTTGGCATTTACGTGGTGGTTTCCGCACTGTTTCGGACCCGCGGGGACTTTTTTCTTCATTGGAAATTCGGGGCAAGATTGCTCGCCGGGGATTTTCTTTA
>JBGSVX010000009.1:0-13825 GCA_041752795.1 Terrimicrobiaceae bacterium | reverse complement strand
TGAAGCCGAGCGCGAGGCCACCATTGTCTTTGATGGAAGGGAAGTCACTTACGATTACAATGAACTCGATGAACTTTCCCTCGCTTATGCGATCACGATCCACAAAAGTCAGGGTTCAGAATTTCCCGTGGTGATCCTGCCTCTTGCCATGCAGCATTTTTTGCTGCTCCAACGCAATTTGATATATACCGGACTGACCCGCGGGAAACGATTCGTCGTGCTCGTGGGTCAAAAAAAGGCGCTGGCCACCGCCGTTCGCAATGACCGTGCTGATGAGCGGATCTCGGCTCTTTGCGACCGCCTGAAAAGCAAATGAAACCACCAACTGCTCCGCTTGTTATCTTCCTGCCAGGCCACCTTGCCAGCACCAGCGGAGGCGGGCAAAACTATGCAATTGCACATGGCAAGGCAGCGGAATGTCTCGGATATGATGTCCATTATTTCTATCATGGCATAGCCAACACCGGGGTCGGAACGCACCACCCATTGCAGTCCAATCGCATGGTTCGTCACTTTGATCTTCCGCAGTTGACCAGGGAACTCGAAATGGCGGTTGTTGATTATGTGATGTCCCTTCCCCCGGAAAAATCTCCTCCGGCCGTATTGATTCATTCATTTGGAGTCTGGAGTTTCACGGCAAACCGGATTGCTGTGACACTGCGCCAAGGTGGAGTCCGGGCCGTTGCGCTTGCGAGCAGTTACACCTCATATGTCCGGGAGAAATGGAGTCAGTTGACCGGCTCCCTGCGATACTCTCCCCAGAATTCGCTCTTTCTTCTAACAGTTTGGGCGCGGGGGCTTTTGTTTATTCATCACCGGGAAGCCAAAGGATACCGGAATGCCCGGGTGATTCTTGTGAATTACAACAAAGTGAAAACTGATCTTGAAAGGAGTTTTGGCCGGAGCCTGCGGTGCCGGAAGATTGCCTATTGCGCGGAGAGCGCGTTTTTAAGCCACTTGCCCGCTCCGGTTCCGACAAATCTGCTTCCTCCCGGCACAAAACCACTTGTTGTTGTCATTTCCCGGCACGACTCGAGAAAGGGAATTGATGTCATGCTCAAGGCCCTGCACGATCTGAAAAGAAGCGGCCACCCGTTTCGGGCCATTCTTGTCGGGACCGGACCCCTTTGGAGTGAGAACCGGCGACTGGCCGGGAGACTGGATCTCAACGAAGTGGTCTTTGCAGGGTTTGTTAGCGATGCGCTCAGCTACCTGCGGGCGGCAGATATTTTTGTGCTTCCCTCACGTGCTGAACAAAGCGGTTCGGTTTCCCTGCTGGAGGCCTTTCAATGCGGCATTGCCACGGTCGCGTCCGCCTGTGACGGCATCCCGGAGGATATCAGGGACGGAGAAAACGGCCTGCTCGCAGAACCAGGAAATCCACGGGACCTCGCAAAAAAAATTGCTGTGCTCCTCCATGATGTTGCCCTGAGAGAAAAGCTCGGGGCTGCCGGCCGGGTCACTTACATACAAAGATTTTCCAGGGAAGCTCTGGTTCGTGATCTTGGTGCGGTGTATACCGGGTTGTTTAGAGAGGAGGACGTGCCCACCCACCCCTCACAACCTGCTGATCTCCCATAAACAGCGACTGACGTAGTCCACTTCACTCTCTGTCAGGTTTGCTCCGGTCGGGAGATACAGGCCTCTTTGGCAAATGTCTTCGGCAACCGGAAAGCGCTGACCACGATTCCCATGGAAATAGACGGGCTGGGCATGAATGGGAACAAAGGTCGTGCGCGTTTCAATGCCGCGTTGGGCCAGTTCCCCGCGCACTTCATCGCGGGTGCGCCCGAAAACGTTTCCATCAATCAGAATCGCATACATCCAAAAAACGCTTTGCACGCCGGGGAGTTCGGCCGGCAGAGTCACCCCTGGGAGATTCTTCAACCGGTCATTGTAAAGCCCGTGGATTTTGCGCCTTAAAAAAACCATGTGGCCGAGTTGCTCGGTTTGCGCCAACCCAAGGGCGGCCTGAAGATTGGTCATGCGATAATTGAATCCGCGGTAGCCGTGCCAGAAGTGATAATTTTCCGAAAAGGCGTGATCCCGCAGGGTCCGGACAAGCCTTGCAAAGTCCGGGCGGCTGGTCGTAACCATGCCACCTTCTCCGGTGGTCAAAATTTTGTTGGCATAAAAAGAAAAAGCCGCGCCGTCCGAGAGGTTTCCCGTCGACCGGCCATGATATTTTGCGCCATGAGCTTCCGCCGCATCCTCAAACAGGAGGAGTCCGTGTCGGTCGGCCAGAATCCTCAGCGCATCCATGTCTGCCGGATGACCATAGGTGTGAACTGCGACAATGGCTTTTGTGCGGGGAGTGATGCGGGATTCCACCTGGCGGACATCCATATTCCATGTGAGTGGTTCGGCATCGACGAGGACGGGAGTGGCTCCGGTGTAGGCCACGGCGTTGGCGGTGGCAATCATCGTGAATGTCGGAATAATCACTTCATCGCCGGGCCGGAAACCGGATGCAGCCATCATCAGATGAAGCGCTGCAGTCCCGCTTGAGCAGCATACGGCATAACCACTGCCCGTCGCGCGGGCAAAGGCCTCCTCGAATTTTCCGGTGAAGGGACCGGCGGAGGAGATCCAGTTGCTGCGCAGGCACTCTGTGACGTAGGCCAGTTCATTTCCGTGCAGAGCGGGTTCGGATACCTGGAGAATGTGATCCGGACAATCGGCACGATCCGGCAGGCGGACAGTGGGTTCCGGTCCGGGAATGAGGTGCAGAACTTCAGCGAGTTCCTCAGGAGTTAGCTTGGTTTCTTGCAGCATGGTTTAAACAGATTCTGTCCTTTCCAGAGGTGCTGTGATCCATTCGACGAGCGAATCGCTGCGCTCCCGCATGCCGGAGGTGAGACCGGGATCTTCCATTGGAAAGGCTCCCGCGCAGATTTTGCGCAGAGGTTCACGCAAAAGGGGATCCATCCACTTCATGTAATCATCCCGGAAGCCGGTTGGTCCGCCGGTTGGATAGCCAGCGGCAGCTTGCCGGATCCTGGCATAGGCTTTGAGGGTTTCTGCATTTTTTGGAGAGTCGGAAATCCCATCCAGCAACAATTCCATCCGGCTTTCCGGCATGTTTTGAATGAACTGGACCATCTGCCTGGCAAGTTCGAGAGAGACGCGGCGCTTTGGAAAAAGCTGCTCCTCCGGTGGCGGGAGCGGGTGAGGATACCAATCCGAAAGGGCCGGAAAAAGTTGATGCAAATCGATTCCCATTCGGGCGGGATTACCTCCCACGGACAGTGCACAGAGCGCCACACGCAGGCATTGGGCACATTGATTGCAACAGGCTTCGTCCTGATTCATTCGCCAGCAGGAATACTGGAGGTCCGCGAGATCGGGATATCGCCTCCAAAGCAGACTCTGCACCAGCGAACTGTGAAGGGGATAATTCAACGAACCAAAGGACATGCCCCATCGCTTAAGCAGCTTTTGCAGGGCCCGCTGGGTTGACCCCGAATACATGCAGTGCGGGTGCTGCACATGGAGGCCGTCAATTTCCAGATTTTCCTGCAACTCGGCTTCTGAAGCGAGGAACAGGTGAGGGATGCCCATGGCATAGGCCACCACGAGCAGTGAAGAAAAATACAGAAAGGTGTCGGAGACCTCATTGACGGAAGTCTGAAATCCGAGCACACCCGGGAACCCGTTATTCCATGCAGCCCGCAAGGTGGAATGGACCTCCACCAACGTGACATCGCGCCGGGATTGAATCCCGGCAAAGACGTGGCGGCGGCGCGATGTGCTGTGATCACTCTTCCCTTCCATGGGGGAGGTGGTTGCAACGAGCAGAGGACGACTCCCGGGCAGCAATTCGCACAGCAATGCGGCCTGAAGCAGACTGTCCTTGCCTCCACTGAATGAAGAACCGCAGAGAGGGGCTTCCCTCAATGGCGCGACCGCCTTCAGCATCCGTGAGCCTTCCTCAATCCAGACATCCCGGCGGATCTCATGCACCCCCCGGGTGACTTCATGGGTTTGCAATTGGACATCAACCATCCGAAGCCAGAACCCGGCTTCGCCATGAGGAAGCCGGACCGGAAGGACCACCCGGCAGGGCCGAAGAAACATCCACTGGGAATGCACACATGCCAGAAAGACCGTCCACCAGATCGCTTCAGGCACGGCATCCATCCGGAGAGATTCCGGGAAAGTCATCACAAACTCTTCATGATGGTAGAGGGCGGAGGTCGGGCGAACCGACCATCGGAAGCTCGCCGTCTGCTCCCGGATATCCGGAGTTTCGAGCGAAATGATGGTCACTGTGTTTTTTTGAGCCGTGCACTGTGACTTGGCAAGCCTGCATCGGTGCATTCTCATGGGGACGTTGCAGAGGATAGCCGGTTCTGCTAGACTTCCAAGGCATGGGGCTTGTTTCAATCACCTGTGCACGCAACGAGGAAGATATCATCGAAGCTTTTGTCCGGCACACGCTCACATTTGTGGACCGTATGATCGTCCTTGACCATGGGAGTACAGATGAAACCGCCTGGATATTGCGGGAACTCCAAGAGGAAAACCTTCCGCTCGAAGTGATCACCGATGCGCGATTCGGTCACTACCAGGCCGAGCAAATGAATTCTCTGTTGCGTCTTGCAGCCCATGAATACGGGGCGCAATGGGTCTTTTGCCTCGACGCGGACGAGTTTCTTGCCGGAGTCCCGCCCCGGGAGGTTCTGCCCAAAGAGCACAACCCGCCCTCCTGCAAGGTTTTTACGCGGTGTTATCACGTGAACCCCGGAGATGACCCTGGCGAAGTCAACCCGGTCCTCCGCATCACTCATCGTTTGCAAAATGATTCCATGCTCCGGGACATCCAGAGTTTCTACATTTCCTTAGTTCCACGGCATCTTGCACTCGATCCTTCAGTCCTGCTTGCCCAGGGCAGTCACACTCTGCGATGCGGAGAAAATGAGCCGCCTTTTGTGATTCTGGAGGATCTGTTTGCCGCGCACTTTCCAATGCGGTCGGCCGCGCAATATGCCATCAAACTCACGGCCAAAAGAATTCAGGATAAATTTGAAAGATCTCCGCTGGGGGTTTCCCACTCGTTTTACGATCCGCATTACGAACTCCTCAAAGAGAACTACTCCGATTATTCCAGCGGGTTTTCATCCCTCCCTCTGGCCTACCTTCCTGGGCAGATGAACAGCATGGCATTTGTCAGGGACCCCATCGACTACCGGGGAGAGCCATTGCGTCATGGCAGAACGATCACCGCGGATTCGGTGATCAAACAAAATCTCGCTTTGTTGGAGAGACTGGGCGGGTATTGCTTCGTGCCTGATGCCAACGCTCTCAATTCAGCGCTGGCTCCAGTGACCTTAAAAGTTGAAACCCTGCCCGGGCCAACACACACCCCGGTCTTTCATCAGCCGGCCGCCGGCGGAGAGGAGCAGACATTTGGGATCCCCCTTCAGCTTCCGGAAGGTACCAGGACCATCAACCTGACCTGGACCGCTCAGCCGGGTTTGGTGGAAATCGTAAAAATCTGTCTTGCAAAAGATGCCGTGCTTTTCGGGGAAGACGCCGTAAGCTCCGAGGATTCCGGACTAAAAATTCTGGCAGGCGCGATCCGATTTGATCAAAGCTTACATCCCTTTCGTTTCCTGGTTTCCAGGGAAAGTGCGGTGCTTGCTGTTTCCTGCCCACCGCTTGAATCCGGAGTCATGGAAACCCGGCTTGATGTGACCTACCGCTTTCGCGCCCGGTTGTCCCTCTCCGAGGTTCTCTCGCCGGGCTTTGTTCGACAGATCTGTGAGGATCAGAAGGAATCCGCGCGACAAAGGCAGGAAATCCCCACGCAACCCGAAGTGGTGCACACTCCCGCCCCGGCACTTCCACCCTTGCCCGAATTCCTTCGCTCCATTTTTTATGATCCCCAAAACCATCCAGTCCTCGCAGAGATCCTTGATCCCGCTCTTCTCGCGGAGGTTTTGCCTGACAGGCCGGATCCTCCAGGCATTTACCTGCGCGGGAATCTGATTGATTTCTCACAGGGTGGCAATTTTCCGTCGATCCAGAGCAAGGGATGGACCGAACCGCAGCCGCGCGGGATCTGGAACGAACTGCCCGTGGCTTCACTGGTCATTCCAATGGCAACCCCACTAACCCGTCCCGCTTTCCTGCATCTATTTTGCCGGTCCCTGCCGAACCGCGTTCCCCTCCTGAACGTTGAGGTCCGGCTAAATGGCCAGGTGATCGGTTGTCTCCGGCTGAAGAGTCGCTTCCGGAGGTGGCGCTGGATCCGGCTTCCCCTGCCATTCGATCACGTGAGTCCCCTCGCCCACGCGGAGTTTGAGTTTTTTATTGAACCCCCCACAGACCCCGGGCTGACGCGCAATGAGGGGCCACCCCGGTTTGGACTACGGTTTTTAAAGATTGAATGACCCTCAGAGGTCATCACCTGAGTTTCATCCCGTCGCCTGCCTCGTGAAATTGGACATGGGGCATGGAGAGAAGGGACATCTCGGCGATTCCCCGCACCTTGTGATAGTTGTTGGGATAAATATGGGTTTCCTTTCCGAGCATGGCCGCAGTGATGGCCACATGGGCCCGGTCGGTATGGACCTCTTGAAATTTGGAAACTGTTCTTAAAAGAATTTCCCCATCTGCCGATCCTCCCAACAGAGAGACATCAAAATTGTCAGGGGGCAATTCATAGCCCAACCCCTCATGATCGGTCCGGAAGGCTTTCAGGCAGCCCTTTCCCTGCTGCTTCCATGGCGAATAATCCAGATGCAAGGCGAGGTCATGATCCACAGAGATGGCGGCTCCGTTTTTCACGAAGGGAGCAATGCATTGTGCCGAGTAGAGTTCACGGCAAAAGATCGTAACATTTTCCCGAAACTCCTGAAGAAGCCCTGCCACTCTGGGAGCTTCAGGGTCCATACTGCAAGGCATCACATAAACTCTTTGAAACCGGTGCAGATATTCCCGGATCGGAGGGACCAGATAGTCAAAATTTTTGCAGAGGTTCCCGCATCCGAGAATTAAGAGAACCCGCCCGTCCGCCGGGAGAGGGAATAATAGTTCCGTTGTCTGGATGAGGTATTTTCTGCAGAGGGTCTGAAAGCCAAGATGGATGAGCCCATCCCCGCAATTGCCGGCATTTGGGAGAACATGCACATGGGTGCCCCTCAGCCAGCCAAAAAGATCTGTCACCACCATCGATCCACATTAGCAAGGTGAACTTCCAGGTGTCCATTGCATTGAAGACTTGGAGTCAGGGGATCGCTCACAGAGGCGTATCCTTCGCCGGGGCGCGTAAAATGGTTTCCCTGGTTGGTTTGGCACCCCAGGCATCCAGAGCTTCTTGGAGTTTACCGGCGACCAATGCCTCAGTGATCGCTTCCAGGCAAACGAAGGAGGGCATCACGCAGCGGTCGATGCAGGGATGATGCGGGCAGGCCCTTGAACAGACCACGAGGCTTTCATTTCCGTAGGGAGCAAACCAATCCGGCTCCCCGGATCCAAAGACACTGACAACCGGCTTGCCAAAAGCGGTAGCCAAATGAGCGGCAAAAGAATCATTTGCAAGGAGGATATCCGAGGCGGCAAGGACGGCGGCAAACGTTTCAAAATCCGGACAGGGCACGAGAATTTGGTTTGGGCCGCAGGGCTCGGGAGCTGGTTCTCCAGGTGGAACCAGAATCCTGACCGGAAGATTTCGCGGTGCGAAAAAATCTCTTAGGATTTCCTGATAGCCAGTCCATCGTTTGGTCGGAAGACGCCCACCGGGGTGAAGGGCTACCACCGGACCGGGGCCCCGTTGCAAAACATCCGGAAAACCAGCACAATCAAGCCATGGTCTGGTCAAATCGAGATCAACCTCAAGCGCCTCACCGAGCTGACGCCAACTTTCCAAATGATGCTGGCGCGGGCTCAACTTTTTCAAGGCATGGGTCAGCACGGGCTTGCCAAGCGACTTTTCCAAAGCAACCACACCGAGCCGACCAAGGGTCAGACGCCGTTTTCGCCATGGAATTTCGGGCGCATAAAAATTTGTTTCCTCCACGGAAAAACCCGCGCGAATATCCGCACGCGTGGCAAGCATGAGCGTTTGGGCACGCACGTCCGGCCAAACACAGGCCGCCACATCAAAGGCGTCCCCTGCCCTCACCTCCCGAAGACGGGCTCCCCAGGAAACCGGTAGAGGCCGCAAGGACAAGCCGGGCATAAGGACCTTGAGAAGTTCGGCCACCTGCGTTGAGCAAAACACAGTGACGTCAAATTTTCGTCCGGCCGCTTTGATAAAAGGAATGGCCATCACCGCATCGCCAAGGTGGTGGAGTTCAAAAAGAGCAAGTCGTGGTGTCATGGTGATGTTCGAATCCGTTTCCCAAGCATTTGAAACGCGGCCCGCTTCATTCGGTAGTAATGATGTCCGACAAGACGCATCCATAACGCATCCACAGTCGGACGAAAAATAATGCCGTAACCGGCCTGCATCACACGGGCCTCGTCCCAGGCTTTAACGAGTTGACTGGAGGTCTTAGCCCCGGCATGCAGACGGCAGGTCGCCAGAGGAATATCCAAAGACATCCAACGCGTCTCCTTCCCAATGCGCAGCCAGTATTCATGGTCCATGCAGAATTGTAGTTTTTCATTCAACGGCCCGAACTTTTCATAGACTCGCCGATGAAAAAACACGGAAGGCTGGATCAGAAAATTCCCCCGCTGCAGTCGTTCGTAAGAAAAGGCTCCGGTCGTTTTGAGACGTTTCCATCCGGAGTCCCCCTCCAGAAACCATCCATCGCCATAGACCACATCCATCGACGGATTCCGGACAAAGGCATCATGCACGGCCTCAAGTGTCCCCTCCTCCAAAAAATCATCGGCACAAAGGTAAGAGAGAATTTGTCCCTTGCTCTGGGCCAACCCTTTGTTAATCGCGTGGGTTTGGCCATTGTCCCGTTCAGAAACCCATGGTCCCCGGTGCATGGAGGAAAGGATCTCCCGCGTGGAATCCGAGCTTCCGCCATCGATTACCAAATGCTCAATAGCCAAAGGGGAGGCCGCGCTTTGAACTGACTGCAAACATTCGGGAAGAAACCCTCCCTGATTCAGGGAAGGAGTCACAATCGAAAAATCCGGGGTCTTGGAGGCAGGCGGGTTCACGACGTTTTGACGCCGAGCGTGTCGAAGAGTTGGATGTAGCGTGAAGTAACCTCCTGCCAACTGAAGTGCTTTTCAGCGCGTGACATGGCTGCTTCGCCGAGCTGACGACAACGCGTTGGGTCGGATGCCAGCAAAGCAATTTTTTCTGTGAGTGCCTCTGTGGGGTTGGTCGAAGAAAATGATTCGGCGGCCTCGCCAAGCACTTCACGGGTTGCTGGAGCATCTTTGTAAAGGATCGCTGAGCCCATGCCCATCTGATCCAACAATACAAGGCGGGTGGCTTCAATCGCCGCCGGCATCACAAAAAATGCCGCATTCTGACTTAACTCCAAGTAAGAGTCTCCGAACCGGGCCCCGGTAAATATCACCCGGTCATCGGCCAAATCCAATAATCGCTGATGATAAGATTTCTCATAGGTTGCCGAGCCGCAAATCACCAATTTGAGATCTCCCTTCCAACGCGAAAACGCTTCGATTAAGAGGTCCGCTTCATTTTCGGGAGTAATCCGGGATACATTCAGGATGTAACCTCTGGGTTTGAGCCCCCAATGTTCCAACTCACCGCAAGAGACTTTCTGTTTCCTAATGATCGCGCCATAGCTGATAAATTCCGGTTTGACCCCATAACTTCGTTCATAACGGCGAACGATCTCCGGATTGTCGGCAATAATCGCATCCGCACAACGCGAGGCAATCGCTTCACTGGTTTTCAGCCAGATCCGCGCGAAGGTCCCCCATTTCGCCCGCCGAAAGTCGGCACCATCCACATTCAAAACGACCGGCAGGCCGAGTGACCGCAGCAATCCACCAATCACCGTGTTACCCACCCCGCAAAGGTAGATGACATCATAGTGTTGGAAAATGGCATGAACCGCACTAAGTGCCGTGTGGACGATGGTATCCAGGGTCTTGGTCGGAATGGTCGGCAGGGTCACCAACTTCATGCCAAGAAAAGAGGACGTGCTGGACGCCAGTTTGGGGACCCGATTGTAAACGGTGACTTGGAATCCCCTTTGCACAAGGTTCGCACCAAGGTTTTCGACCACAACTTCAAACCCCGAGTAGCGGGCCGGAACGCCGCGTGAACCAAGAAAAGCCACGCGGGGAGGTCCCTTCGATGGACTACCCAGCACAGCATCCCGCAAGGTGTAAAACACAAACAGCGAATTGAACTTCAGGTATCTCGGCCACAGGCGGGTCGGTTCCTGCATCAACCGGTAAAGCCATGTGAGACCATGTTGCTGCATCCATGGCGGCGCAAAGGGACGACTCCCTGCCAGCAATTCAAAAGCATCCCCCACCGCAAAAAATACTCCACGCTGATGACGTGGCAGGTTTTTCATGATCCAGTGTTCCTGACGTTCCCCGCCAAGTGCCACCCACACAAAATCTGCACCAGTCGCTTTGATCGTGTCCGCAAAGGACTGCTCATCCTCCTCGGACCATGACCGGAACGGAGGGGATAGCGTGCCTGCAATACAGATCTCAGGATTCAATTCCCGCGCGGTCTCGACGAGTCGCGTCAGAGTTTTTTCACTGCCACCAAAAAAGAAGTGTCGGCAACCCGCAGGAGAATTCGCGAGTGCGTGTTTCATGAAATATGGACCGTAAACCCGGTCGTTGAGTCCCGCCCCCGCTTTGTTCATGGCCCAAACAAGCGGATACCCATCCGGCAAAATCATATCAAACTGCCTCAAAACATCGGCAAATGTCGGATCATGACGTGCCAGTGCAATGAGGTGTGTGTTGCAGGCTGACACCACGCAAGGCCGGTCAAATGTTGCCAGCTTCAGGGAGGCCTCGAGTGCCATTTCATAGTTAGAAACGGCCACCGGGGTTCCAAGAACGGGAACGATTCTGCCTCGAAAGCTCATGACATTAATTCGCGCACTCGCTGACGCAAAGCAGTTCCTCGCGGGGTTCCGGCGGGCTCACCAAAAATCAGGCCACCGGAAAAACAGGTCCATCCATCACGCAGGGTTCGCGGTGATATGCCAAACGTGCGCACGAAGCGCCGAAAATTGCCTGGGAGGTAACGGAACATGTGTTGACTGTTGGGACTGTGTCCTGAGAGATAACACAAATTCTGTAATAACGAGCAGAACTTGATGTAGTTACTCACCGGCGTGCCGGGGCCGGGTGGAGGCAGATGCGGGACGGTGACCGCACAGGAAAAGACCGCTCGTCCATGAGTGGCCGCTCTCATGGAAAATTCCAAATCTTCACCCAGCATCCAGAAGTCCCGCCGGTGGGGGCCGATTTTTTTATAAAACTCCGAAGTCGTGAGCACGCAGGCGCCCGTGCACCAACACATGCGATGCGGTCCGGGGCCCATCAGTTCGAGAGCCTCGGCAGGCGTGCCGGCTTTCCGGATCAGAGCGCGGAGTCGAACGTCCTCCGGTTCGGGAAATCCCCACAGGCGACCACTTTCATCAGATAGAAGTGGAGCCACACAATCCGCCGATCCAAGAAATTCACTCAATCCGGCAATGGCTCCCTCACCAAGGACCACATCATCATCAAGAAACAAAAGGTCCGAATCCGGCAGGTCATTCGCCGCCGCCGCATTGGCCCAGCCAGCTCCGGGGCCCGGATTTGATGGGTCCTCCAAAACTCTGACCCTCAATCCCGCCCACGAACTCCATTTTTTGCTGTCCCCGCCGGGCGCGTGATCAGACACAATACACAGGTCCGGTTTGCGGGTGGATTTTTCCAAGCCCTCCAACAGGCGGGCCATCTCCACCGGACGTTGGTGGGTCACAATCAGCGCAACAAGGGTACGGGGCATCATGCGCGCAGGCGACCGTTCCAATGTTTCAGAGTGTCTTCCAAGGCCTCATGAATCTCTTTAAGGAAAATCCCCGAGGCGGCAAGTTTCGCGCTGCTCAACTCACAACTGGCCCGACGAACGCGCCCGGGCGCAGAAAGAAACTCGGCCTCATTATTAAAAAACTGAAAGTCCTTGGTGGTGAGGCCATGACGCCGCATGGCATCCACAACTTCCTGTGTGCTGATCGCACCCGGATTCGTGACATTATAAATTCCGGATGGAAGATTGCGCACCAGCGTCTCCAACGCGGCAGCGGCAAATTCCTGCCTCTGAGAGATCGACCCGCGCACATCCAAAAGTTTTTCGTAGCGAAGCAGCTTCGAAAGATAATTTCGCTCATGGTCAAACTCATCAAACGGAATGCGCATCCGCCAGATCAGGCACTCGGGCGCTTCTTTGAGGAGCACTTCGGCCATGGCCTTCGTTTTGGCATACCAGCTCGATCTCGTGTCCCCGAAGGCAAAGTTGGGAGGATCCTCCTCGGTGAATGGCTGCCCGTCCTCCCGGCATCCCTCGTAAATGCAGCCCGAGGAGACATGACCCCACCGCACCCCTTCCTCCGCAAACACTTTGGCCAACACCCCGGGGACCCACGTGTTCTCGGCAAGGGTTCGGAATTTCTCGATTTCCGTTCCGTCAATATTCGGCCTCCCGGTGAACCCAATCGCATTAATCGCAAATTCGGGCCGGATGGTCCGCACGAGTTGGCGCAGCGCCTCAGAATCCGAGGCATCCAGCTCCCCATGAGAGGGCGCGAGAAAGGGCAGATTCTTTGCGGCAAGCTGCCCTGCAAAGGCACTGCCCACATATCCACCCGCTCCCAGTAGTAAAATCATGACCGAATGTCATACCCTGAGCATCCGAACGAATCAAGCAAAGCACCCTTGACGCGTGACTTGGCCGCAAAACATAATCAAAGCCTTCGAGGTTTCGCAAATGACTACACCCACACACAGCCCCGGAGAAGTCATCGCCCGCAGTCTCACCGGTTATGTCGGCACGATTCTGACTCATGCCTCCCGAATGGACGACCCGGCCTGGGCCTCAGAGGCGTTCCATCAGATTCGAAGCTCGTGCAAAAAGATTCGTGCAGTCATTCACCTTGGAGCGGCAGTCCTCACGCCGGGACAATTGCAAGAAATCCGGTCCACTGCCGGAAAACTCAAGGACATTGTCGCGAGGGCAAGGGACCGGGACGTCCTTATTCAGAGGCTCCGGGAGTTGCAGGGACCGGACGCCCGGGACATGTCCCTCAAAACATGCAAGCTGGCAACATCCACATCGGTGTTCCCTCTGGCCGGTGATCTGGCCCGTCGCATCCGGGAAATTTCTTTGAGAAACCTCAAAGCCCAACAGGTCCAATTGGAAATCTCAAAAACCTACAGCATGGCTGCCGCCCTTGCCCAAACGTGTCAAAAAAAACCGACCGATGTTCGTCTTCACGAGTGGAGAAAACATGTGAAAACCCTCCAGTTTCAATGCGGGATTTTTCCGGAATGGAAACCCCTGGATGTGATGGCACTCCGAGCATCCCTGCTGGCGAGAATGCTCGGCGATCACCAAGATCTCGTTGTGGCCACCAAGTTTCTCCAGGAGAAGAAAAATAAGAAACACGATATGTTGAAATCCCTTGCCACAACAAAAAAGCATTTGGCTGACGAGGCCTTGCACAGGGGCCGTCAACTATTTTGCCTCACACCATGGGAGTTCGCCCGGGGCCTCGCGGTGTGATCACCACTTTTTGAGACGCCAGAGCATAAAAATAAACCCGGCGCTGGCAAAACAAAGAACCATGATCATGTAGAACGGCCACCAGTGTCCCTCCATGGGAATTGGCAACTTCACATTCATGGAAAATATGCTGACCAC
>JBGSVX010000008.1:0-3203 GCA_041752795.1 Terrimicrobiaceae bacterium | reverse complement strand
CAAAGCTGGCCATCACTCCTGCCGTGGTCGGGTTGGTGAGTACCGAAATGAATGGCAGACCGGCTTTTGAATGATGCGCCAGCGCCCCGCAGGTTTTTGCCATTTGCATGAGGCTCAACATGCCCTCATACATGCGGGCTCCCCCCGACGCGGCCACAATCACAACCGGAATGTGTTCTTTGGTGGACCGCTCAACAACTCGTGTGATTTTTTCGCCGACGACCGAGCCCATTGTCGCTGCAAGGAATTGGAAATCCATCACCGCAAGACCGATTTTTCGTCCTTGAATGGATGCGGTGCCGGTGATCACGGCGTCCTTGAGCCCGGTTTGAGCTTGGTAAGTGGACAGCCGGTTTTTGTAGGTGGCGACTCCGGTGAATTCCAGGGTGTCCACGGAGGTCATGTTCGCGTCCATTTCCACGAAGGAGTCCGAATCAGTGAGCATTGTGATGCGGTCTTTGGCGGAGAGGGAGAAATGGTGGGAGCAGTGCGGGCAGACGTGTTGATTTTCCGAGAGGGCAAAATTGTGAATGACCTCCCCGCAGGACGGGCACTTGGTCCAGAGTCCTCCGGGCATTTCTTTGCTGCGTCCGCCGAGAGCTTTGAGAATGGGCTTTTTGAAGATTGCCATAGTGGGGGCGATTGTCGTGTCAGCCTCGTCCGATTGCAAGGGCATAGACGGGGCCGCTTCCAGAGCGTAACAACTCTTTTGCGCACTCGTCCATGGTGGAACCCGTGGTCAAAACATCATCAATCAGTAAAATGGTGCGATCCTTGATGCGTTCCGGGTGCGCCACCGAAAAGGCGCGCTTCAGGTTTTTCATGCGTTGACGCCGGTCAAAATGGGTTTGGGTGGTGGTTTGGCGAATTCGGCGGAGGGCATCGAGGACCGGCAGGCTGGCACGCCGTGAGATAGCCCGGGCCAACACTTCGGATTGATTGTATCCCCGCTCTCTGCGGCGGAGGGAGTGCAGGGGCACGGGCACCAAAAAATCGGGGCGCGATTTGATCCGGGGATCCTCCAGCCCGTGAATGGCAAGATCGGCCAGGGGCTCAGCCGCCCACATTTTTCCCTGATACTTCAGTCCGTGGATCAAATCGCGGACGGCGCCACGACTTGGCATCACGGCCACCGCGCATTCAAAGTGGAAGGTTCGGCCCTGGCAATTCGGGCAGGCAAAGGCTCCCTCAAACGCCCCGGAAAATGGCTGGGAGCAAAATTTGCAGCGGGGAGGTTCGATGGGGTGAAGCGAGTTCCGGCACGTTTCGCACCACCAGCCATTGGGAATGCCGTGACCGCAGCCGGCGCAATGCGGTGGGAAAATCAGGTCCCGAACTGTTTCAAGAAGGGATTTGAGAGACATGATGTCGCCAAAATTTGAAATACCCTGCGATCAGCAAACCCGAAATGAGGATTGCCACCAGGGGGAGAAGTCCTGTGGGGACGACTCCGCTCACGACGTTGGGTCCGACCCAAGGTAGAAATTCCTCCGGTGGTTTGGCCCGGAACTTTGCATAGGCATTGAGGCCCTGTTGGGCGAGGATCCACCCGGCATGAAGCCCGATTGCGGCCCACAGAGAGCGGGTCTTGATGGTGGCCCATGCCAGAACAAGGCCTGCAAGCAGGAGGGAACAAAACGCAAAACCCAAAACCGGCCATGGTGGCAGGTTATCAAAGATGGCAGCGATTTGGGAAAACCCGCTCAGCCATGTGACGGTTTCCTCCGAGGCTTTGGCCGGCTTCAAAAAGTGGACCAGCGCAAAAATTCCCGAGACCAGGAGCATGCCTTTTACTGTTCCGACAGCCTTCACTGCAAGGCTCAGGAAGACGCCGCGAAAAAGAAATTCTTCAATCATTGCGACGACTCCCGCTGTCAAAAAAATCCTGACGAATAGTGCCGTGTTCAATTCTTTGCGGGGACGGTAAACATCCCACGCAATGTAAAGCGCCGCGAGGATCAGTACGGGAAGCAGCGCGGTGAACAGGCCGGTTACCCCATCTCGCAGTGCAAAAGGATTTTTTTGGAGACCAAGGCCGGAGAGCCGGAAGATCCGCAAATGAAACGCGACAGGAACCAGCGCAACGATCATGCAGATCTGGGCGGTTCGGCTAAAAAACCGATGAAAGGGGAAATCAGAAAGTGATGAAAACCATCCCGCCTCCGCAAATTTTTCGAAGGCCCAATAGACCGGTGGAGAAATCAGGCATGCGGCGAGCACAGCAAAGGCCGCTGCGGATGCAATCCACCAGAGTCCGTGTTTTTGGAGTTCCGTTTGGCGCTCCGTATTGGGAGAAGGACCCTGCATCAACCCGGGCTAGGGGGTGGGAGTTGGCGACGGGCTTGGGGATGGCGTGGGCGTTGGCTCGGGTCCGATGCCGCGATTTTCCAAAGCGTTCGTGATGGCTGTGATGGCTGTTCCAGAATCCATTTTTGAATCATTCGCAAATTGGGTCGATCCCTTGTCAAAGTTTGCAGTGGCCTTGCTTGAACCGGCAAATCCAAAAACGATGGACGTGTCTCCGGAATCATCGGAGGTCACAGCCTCCTCTCCATTGGCCAGCAGGTAACCTCTCAATTTTTTTGCCACGCGGAGCGAGACACCAGGTCCCACATCCGTGTCGCCAGAGGTTTTGCCAATCACTTGAAAAGCGATCGATTCGCCAGTGTCCGTGCTTCCTGCCAGGCTGCTCATCACGGCATAATTTCCACCACCCTCGCCGGTTAACTCAAAATAGGTCCCGGAGAGCAGGTCGGTTGTGTAATACGGCTGGTTCGTGTCCGGATCAGTAAGAATGGTGACCGCAGAAAATGAACCGGCGGCTTCATCAATCACGGCATAACCTCCATTGATCGACTGATAATTCACGTTCGAGCCGGTTTGGTTGAAGGTGAGGGAATAAATCAAAAGTTCCGCTTTTGCAGAAATTGGCGCAAGGATCCCGGCGAAAATCAAGGGGAGGAGAAAGGCTGCCTTCTTCATGTGGAAACCATAGAATGAAGTCAGCGAACGCGCAAGGCATTCACGCTGGTGAGGATGCCGGCAATCATGGAATAGGCGATGAGGCCTACGAACAAGGCGACGATAAGAATGATGGCGGGCTGAATGAGGGTTGTGAGGCGTTCGATCCGGGAAGTGAGTTCGCGGTCGAATCGCCGGGCGGCGCGTTCCAGTGCCCCGGCGATATCCCCGGTTTGTTCGCC
>JBGSVX010000007.1:0-9272 GCA_041752795.1 Terrimicrobiaceae bacterium | reverse complement strand
CTGCTGGACAGCAATATCTCGGATTGGATTCAGATGCTGGCCGGTTGATCCCCGACGGCCCCCACAACCACGGCGAAGGAGTCCATTCGCGGCACAGGCCTGCATCAATCCATTCACGGACTTTGCATGCAAATTCCTCCGAGCGGCAGGTAAAAAACTGGGCTCCATGATCCACCGGTTCCTCGTGGATTCTACGCGTGGCGGCCCGACCACCAAGCCCCCGGCTCTTGTCTATGACCAGCACGTTGAACCCGCGTTTCGAAGCGGAAGTCGCCGCAGCCAGTCCGGCCACTCCGGCCCCAATCACCGCCACATCAACCACCTGTTGGTTCATCAAACGAGTTGGTGGCTTTCGGGTTGCATCACCACCTCACTCAGAACCAATCCAGCGGGAGCGTCAACCGCCTGCAAAATCAGATCTGCCGCGGTTTCCACCGGAATCATTTTGTCTCTCTGAAATGCCGTGCCCAGCGAATCCCAAAACGGTGAATCGACACCACCCAGATGAAAAAGCGAAAACCGGATCCCCGACCTTGCAAACTCCTGCGCAAAACATTTAACCAGCCCGGTCACCGCATATTTGCTTGCGCAGTAGGCGGCTGCATTTTTCATGGGGGCTTTTCCGAGAATTCCAGGAATCGTCACAAACAGCCCGCGCTTGTCTGCTGCCATCGCACGGCATGCGGCTTGGGCGATCAGAAAGGTCGCGCGCGTGTTCACATTCATCACTTTGGTGAATTCCGCATCGCTGGTATCCAAAGCAGGTTTGATCAGGCCAATCCCCGCACAATGAATGACCGCCTCCAATCCGTCCAAACGCTCCTTGGCTTTGGTCACGGTGTTCTCCGCAACGCCGGCTTGGGTCAAATCCTCCGGCAACAGGACCGCCCCATCAATCCCAAGCTCCTCAAGTTTGGGCAGAGATCGCCCTGCAAGCGCCAACTGACAACCCCTCGCAGCAAGCTTTCCTGCAAGACAGGCCCCAATTCCGCTTGAGGCTCCGGTAATAAGAATTTTGTCCATGCTACTTATACGTCCCAGCCCGCCGGACGGTTTTCAAAAATACCCAGTAAAACGGTTCTTCGATTTCAAGAATCTGATGGCGTTTTGCTGCAGCGAGCCAATGCTTTTTCATAGGCGTCCACGCAAGTGTCGAAGTCAAAGAGTTTGGCGTGGTTGCGGGAGGCTGTTTTGGCGGACTCCAGGAGTTCGTGGTTGGTGGCGAGTTTTTGGAGGGCGGCGGCGATGGCGGTTGGTACCGGTTCGCAGAGGAAACCGTTTTTGCGGTCTTCGATCACATCGAGAAGTCCGCCGATGCGTGTGCCCACGATGGCCAGGCCGTGCCAGAGCGCTTCCACGGCCACCATGGGCAGGCCTTCATGATGCGAGGTCATGAGCAGGACATCCGACTCCCTCATTTTTTTGTGAACCTGTTCCTCGTCCATCCAGCCATTCCAAATGACCTTTGATGCAACTTCCAATTTTTCTGCAAGGGATTTCATGTCCTCGCAAAGCGGGCCGTCGCCGACCACTTCCAGTCGAAAATCGCAGTCCGTGATTTTTGCGAGCGCCTCGATGGCCAGGAGAGGATTTTTTTGGATGCTGAGTCGGCCGGCCATCAAAATTTTGAGAGGGCCTTTGTGGCGGGATGGTTTTTTGAGTGGGATGGCTGGGATGCCATTGAGAATGACCTGGGGTGTTCGTTGCCATGCCCGGGCGGCGAGAGCGCTCACGTAGGTGCTGACCGCCGTGGTTTTTGCGGCTTGGTGCCACACCAATTTTGCGAGTGGGGAGGCGAATCGAAAGAGTCCTGCTGTTTGTTCAGGAACCCCTCCCGGCACGTCTCCCAAGTGGGCAGTGATGAGGTAGGGTTTTCCTGCAAGCCATTTCAAAGCAAGGGCCATGACGCCGCTTGGCACCACAAAGTGGGCATGCACGACATCGGGTTTCCATGACCATGCTTCTCGCAGCGCTGTGGGAAATGCGGTTATCAAATAGAGAGCCATTTCCGGAACGCTGCAGGTATCCTCCCGTTGCCGGAAACTTTGTGGGCGGAGGATGCGCACGCCGTTTCGTTCTTCGATAGACGGCAGGTGAGACAGGCCTGCAGTGACCGCGCGCACAGAATGTCCCCGTCCGGCGAGGGCCTCGCAGAGCTTCTCGCAAAGGCGTCCCCCGCCTCCTCCGACCGGCGGGTATTCGTAATTCAAAACCAAAATCTTCATGTCCTCATGGATTGGGGTTTTGCAAATTCAGGGAATTTTCCCATGCCTCCATCGAGAGTTGGCACCATAAAAACAGGCGTTCATCGGCAGTGCCTGCCCGGTGGGCTTCGGCACGGCGTTTGGTGAATTCGGTCGAATCGCGCGGGGAGATGAGTCCTTCTTTGAGCCATGACCCCACGGGACTCCCGAAACCTTTTTTCTTTCGGTCGATGATTTCATCGGGGATCACGCCTCGAAGTGCGCGTTTGAGAAGGAACTTGGTTGTTCCGTTGCGGAGTTTGAAATGGTTGGGCAGCTTGCGGGCAAAGTTTGCGACCTCGATGTCAAGGAACGGGCTGCGTGCTTCGAGGCTGTGCAGCATGCTGGCACGGTCCACTTTGGCGAGGATGCCATCCTGCAAATAAATTTTGGTGTAAAATTCCAGGGTGCGGTCCACGATATTTTTGCTGTTGCAGGCGTCCCATGCTTCGATGGCCTCGCTGTAGATTTCCTCCGGGTCCGGAGACCCGCCGCAAAACTCTGCAATCTCTCGGGGCTCGAGGGCTCCCAGCCAGACGGGATTCCAAATGTTTTGCGGATACGAAGCGCCCCGCATTCCGCGTTTGAGTTTGAAGTCCAGACTGAGGTTCGAATGCGAAACCGGGAGCATGGAAATCAAAGCTCCCAGACCGGCATGCACCGGTTTCGGCACAAGGCGTGAGTAAGTTTCCGCCATGGCAAGGCCACGGAAGGTGTCATATCCCGCAAACAGTTCATCGCCTCCATCCCCGCCAAGGGCCACGGTCACATGACGCCGGGTGAAACCACAAAGCAGCCATGTCGGCAGAAGTGAGTTGTCGCCTTGGGGTTCATCCACTGCGCCGAGCAGTTCGGGCAGGAGACTGCGGGCCGCTTGCAAATCCAGAACTTCGCACTGATGCGTGGTGCCTAGAAATTTGGCGACCGAGGCCGCGTATGGTGACTCATCAAAAGTGGCCTCCCGGAATCCCACGGCAAACGTTTTTAATTGACCAGGATCCGTCCCGGCAGCGGCGAGCGCTGCCACGGCACTGGAATCAATGCCACCGCTCAAAAAAATGCCAAGTGGCACATCGGACATCAGCCTGCGTTTGACGGCACGGGTCAGAAGCTCCCGCAATTCCTCAGCCAATGAGTTTTCGTTGGTCAGAGACTCATCCGGCTCCAGTTGAAATTCCCACCATTTGCGAATGATCGGATCGTTTCCCTGCGAAAAATGGAGCGTGTGTCCTCCCGGCAATTTCCAGATGCCATCAATCATCGAGTGCGGAGCCGGGACGAGCGCGTAGGCAAACAATTTTCTGCGGGCAGTTTGGGACACCGAGCGTGGAGCCGAGGGATGCGCCATGATGGCCTTGAGTTCCGAGGCAAATGCAAAAACTCCGTCCCGGTAAAACCAGTAAAATGGTTTTTTTCCAAAACGATCCCGGCTCGCGAAGAGGCACTGACGCGTCTCATCCCAAATGGCGAAAGCCCACATGCCATTCAAGCGACTGACAAAATTTTCTCCCCAGATTCTGTAGCCATGCAAGAGAACTTCCGTGTCCGAGTGGTCGGTTTGGAACACACAGCCGGCTTGCTCAAGCTCCTGCCGGAGTTCGAGGTGATTGTAGATTTCTCCGTTGAAGACGATGTGAAGAAGGCCATCCGGTGTGGACATCGGCTGAGCTCCTCCGCTGAGGTCCACAATTGAAAGTCTGCGATGGCCTAAGTAAACGCCCTTGGCGGGATTTTCCCAATAACCGGCGGCATCAGTCCCGCGGTGCACGATTCGTGTGGTCATGGCCACCAAATCCCTGCGGGAGCCCGCCCCAATAAAACCTGCTATCCCACACATCGAATGGTCGTGTTGCGGTTTCTGGAACTATTTGGGCTGAGGTTCAACAAAGTTTTTGGTGTCTTTCACCATGTAAATCGCTTTGCCCTGGGATTCATGGAATGTGCGTGTGGTCATTTCTGCGAGCAGGCCCATGAGGATGCAGATCACCCCCGTCATAAACGAAAAGACGGCCATCATGGGCAGGGGAGTTTGCGTAAAAAAGTATCCCAGGCTTCTCATGTAAAATGTCCAAAAGGTGAACAGCAGGGATGCGCCCCAAAAGGCCAGCCCACACATTCCAAACAAATACATCGGCTTGAGCATGTATTTGTCCAAAAATTTGACGGTCATCAAATCCATGAGGACCTTGAGCACCCGCTCCAAGCCGTATTTTGAAGACCCCGAGGTTCTTGCATAATGACTCACAGGGAGTTCCACGATCTTTGCGCCGTGCCACTTTGCATAAATTGGCAAAAACCGGTGCATTTCGCCGTAAAGTCGAACCCCTTTGATCACCTCCGCCCGGTAGGCTTTCAGCGAACATCCAAAGTCGTGGAGCCGCACGCCGGAAACTGCGGAGATGAGTTTGTTGGCGAGAATACTCGGGAAATTTCTTTGAATGGCATTGTCCTGTCGGTCTTTTCTCCAGCCCGAGCAAACATCAAATCCCTCCTCCAGCTTTGCCAACATGCGGGGCACATCGGCCGGATCGTTCTGACCATCCCCGTCCATCGGGATGATCACATCCCCACTTGCAAAGTCAAAACCGGCCATCATCGCCGCCGTTTGTCCGAAATTTCGACGAAAATGCACCACTTTGACCTCAGGGTTTTCCGCAGCCAGTTTGTTCAGGGTTTCCGTGCTGCCGTCCGTGCTTCCATCATTCACAAAAATGATTTCCCAGGGTTTTCCGTGCGTGCGCATCACATCCCGCACTTTGTCGAAAAGTGGGTTGAGAGCCTCGTGTTCATTATAGACCGGCACGGTTAAGGAAATCATGGCAATCCTTTCGTATATCTGGCCGTGCAAACGATCTCAATGCACAAGTTTGGGATTCCCCTTGAGAAATTGGCAGGAGTGGATAGTGTTTCCGGCTCTTGAAAACTCGGAAGTCAAAGCAGGATTTCAGGCCCCTGAAGATCGAACGAACCCCCGACCGGCGGATCGTGCATGTGAACCAAACCCCTGTTCGCAGGGAGACCGAAAAGGAATGCCGCCGTGCCATGCGGGCCGCCGCCAAGTTGCGCGAAGAGATTGCGGCATTCGAGCAGGTGACTGCGCCAGCCTTTGATCAATGGTTGCAATCCATTTTTGGAGCATTGCTCAAATCCGAGCAGGAGGCCGAAGCGCGGATCGCCGAGTTGGAGGATATTATCACCGAAGTCACTTCCGCACAGTTTTGGTCAGGTGGAACACCTCAGACCGCGTACAAAAAGGTTATGCAGGACCGTGCGAAACAGGAACGCAAGGCAGGCAAGGATGGTGAAGACGCGGCGGATGATTCCGAGGAGGAGGATTTGGGCGATCCTGCGGCCGATGAGGATTTTGGCCAGGAGGAGCGCATGTTTCGTCAGTTTGTTCGCGGGGTCCTTGGGATGAACCCGGATCATTTGTCCAAATCCGAATACCGGACGCTTTTCAGAGAATTCCGTCATCGAAATAAATCGTCCGAGGAGTATTCCACAACGGCTTCGGAGCCAAAACGCGATCATCCTTCGCGGGTCAAGGAACTCTACCGGCTCCTCGTTCGCCGATTACACCCGGACTCCGGGGCGGACTATGATGGCGAGTCTGCCCGCCTCTGGCATGATCTCCAGGAGGCCTATCAAAACAATGATGCCGAGCGGCTGGAAATTCTTTTGGCGCTCACGGACCTCCATGATGGATCCGGGGAGCGTCAGGCCACACTTTTCCATCTGCGTCAACTCACTGCGGAATTTGTCCGAACCGAAAAGTCCCTGCGCCAAACACTCACCAAATTAAAAAAGACCCCGGCCGGTCAGTTGGCGTCTTGTCGGGATCGCGAGGCATTTGAAGAAAAAACGCGCTCCGGATTTAATCGCCGATTGAGAACGGCTCTCTCCCATTTGAAAAATTTGGAGTCCTTGGTTGCAACATGGACCTCTCCCGGAAAAGCTGCTGGAAAGAAACGTGCCAAGTCCGTGAAGGGGCAGGGGGATTTTGATTTTTAAGAAAAGAACCTTTCCTTCTAAGCGAGGGCTGATAGGCAATCCGGCATGAAAAAATCTATTGATTCCATGACCCACAGTCATTTTTGCGGTTGTATCCGACCATGAGCTGGCAACTTTGGCTTTTGTTTTTTGTCGTGGTCGGCTCGCTGCTTGCACTGGACCTTGGGATTTTTCAGCGAAAAAGTCATGAGATTGGGCTCAAAGAGGCGCTTTGGGCAACTGCGCTGCGGGTGGGCATTGCCATTGTTTTTGGGGTGACCATTTATCTTGGTTGGATTGGAAATTATCCAACCGTCGAGGCCCAGCGTGAGGCGGGTAGTGACTTTTTTCTCGGCTACCTCCTTGAGATTGCTCTCAGCGTGGACAACGTTTTTGTCTTTGCCCTTGTCTTCAAGTATTTCCGCGTGCCATCCCAATTGCAGCCCCGTGTTTTGTTTTGGGGAATTCTTGGCGCACTCATCATGCGGGCGGCACTCATTTTTGCAGGCATTGCCCTCGTGGAGAAATTCGATTGGATCCTCTACATCTTTGCCATGATCCTCATTTATGGCGGCATCAAAATGATGAAGGACGACAAGGAGGAGGCCGATCCCGGAAACAATCCCGCCATTCGCCTTTTCAAACGATTCATTCCTGTCACTCCCGACTACCGGGAAGACAAATTCTTCATCCGGGAAAACGGGATTCGCATGGCAACGCCCCTCTGCTTGGTTTTGGTTGCGATTGAAACCACTGATCTCATTTTTGCGATTGATTCCGTGCCTGCTGTGCTGGGCATCACCCAGGATTTTTTCATTGTGTTTACCTCCAATGTGTTTGCCATTCTGGGCCTGCGTGCCTTGTATTTTGCGCTCGCGGGAATCATGAAAGTTTTCAAGTTCCTCCACTACGGCCTCTCAGCGATCCTGATTTTTATTGGTGTAAAAATGCTGCTGCACGGCACGCCATGGAAAATTGAGAATGCCCAGTCTCTGGCCGTTGTGGTCGTTCTGCTTGGGGCCTCGGTGGCGGCCTCTCTGCTCTTCCGGGACAAGTCCGTCCCAGAGGCAGACGAACCCAAATAGGCAGTCTGCGCGGATCAAGGCCTGCGCTGGAACGGTCCTCCGGGGAGGTTGCTCAGCGAATGGCTGCCCAAACCCGGTGAACGTCATCATGATCATCCAAATCATGAAGGAATTCTCCGGTTGCTGCCGATTCCTGCTCTGTCAGATTAACGTATTGTTTGGGCACGTAGCCGAGTTCGCTGGTTACGACTTTCCAACCATTGCTGGAGAGCCATTTTGAAACCGAAGCGGTTGTAGTGCGTTCGGTGATGAAGCGGGCTCCCGCGACTCCTTGTGGAATATCATCATTGGCTTCGTGACCGAGTGCCTCCACATCATTCGCACCGGCTTCAATCGCGGCTGTTTCCAAATCCGAGGACGTGTCTTCATGAAACGCCTCCACGATACCGACATGATCAAACAAAAATTTGTTGCTGCCCGGGATGCCGAGTTGGCCGCGTTTGAACAGCACACGAATTTCCGGTGCTGTGCGATTTTGGTTGTCTGTGTAAACCTCAACGATCACGGGCACCTTGTTCGGCGCATATCCCTCATAGACGATGTGGTCAAACACAACCTTCTCATCGCCAAGACCCGCTCCCTTTTTGATGGCACGTTCAATGGCATCCTTCGAGACGGATTCTTTGCGTGCCCGCTCCAACGCGGCAAAAAGTCGCGCGTTGGCATCCGGGTCCGGCCCACCAAATTTGGCGGCCACCATAATTTCTTTCACCAGTTTTCCCGTGGCCTGAGATTTTTTTTGTGAGGCCACGGCGCGTTTGGCATGAAGCCATTGTCGTCCCATAAGAGCTTGAAGATACGAGGTTTTCGAGCAATCCGCCAAGAGGATTCAAATTTTTTTAAAAAATTTTGAACGTTCAGTGGTCTCTTGGGTCAAATATATCGGTTAAGGCAGCAATTCGGGCCACCGCGGTTCAGTTTCCTTTGTTCTGAGCACTCTCGCGTGTGGCCCGAATCTTTTTTTGCAGCTTGCCTTTACGGGGCGAAGTTCGTTATGCACCCATGCAAATGAGCGACACCATTCTGATTGTTGAAGATGAAGGGGATGTTGTTGATCTTTTGCGTTATAACCTCAGCAAGGCGGGGTTTGAGGTTTTGATTGCCAATTCTGGTAACGAATGCCTGGATCAGGCCATCAAACACCGGCCTGATTTGATTTTGTTGGATATCATGCTGCCCGGCATGAACGGGTATGAAGTGTGCCAACAATTGAAAAAATCTGAGGAGACCGCCTCGATTGCCATTGTGATGCTGACTGCCAAAGCGGAAACCGGCGAACGTGTTCGGGGTTTGGAACTTGGTGTGGACGACTATGTGACCAAACCATTCAGTCCCCGAGAATTGATTCTGAGGATTCAGGCCGTGTTACGCAGAGTCCGTGTGGCTTCAAGCGGGGAAATTTTGGAGTTTGATGGATTCCGGGTGGACAAAGGAACGTTTGAGATTCGGCTCGAGGGGGTTCGTTTGGATTTGACCACCACAGAGTTCAAATTGCTGAGCATCCTGCTTGAGCGCCGGGGCCGAGTCCAGTCTCGCGAAACCCTCCTGCTTGATGTCTGGGGCTACAATAACGCGATTGATACCCGGACAGTTGACACCCACATCCGCCGATTGCGCGAAAAAATGGGCACCCGGGCTCATCGTTTGGAAACCATCCGGGGCGAGGGTTACCGACTGAGCGCCGTTTGATGAATCCCCTGACTTGGGCTTTGCTCGGCCTCCTGTCGCTTGCGGCCATTTTATTTCTCTATTTTGAGGTTCTTCATCCACTTCTCTTGTTGAGAAGGGCGCTTGAGCACCTGATCCATGGCGATTATCGGATCGTGCTTTTGAAAACCCGGACCGGGCTTTTCCGTCAGACCGCGCGACACCTCGTTCGGTTGGCAGAAATGTTGCAGCAATTGGACCGTCAGGTCGCGGATGAGGGCTTCAGCCTGAGAGCCATTCTTTCCAG
>JBGSVX010000006.1:0-5291 GCA_041752795.1 Terrimicrobiaceae bacterium | reverse complement strand
GTTTAGTCAATATATATTACGATAATAATTTACTTATTACTTGCTACAATTTTGGGCATATTCATTGATTTTCAACGACTTATAAAAAAATTAGGGGGAAGTTAGGCTAAAACGAATCACCCGCCGCATGGATCCCTCAATATCCTCCCGAAGAGTCCCCTCAGGAATCTGCAAACACCGGATTCCCTGCCTCCAAGGAGGCCAGTCAATCAAACTGGCAAAACGAGCAGGTGTGTCAAAATGCACCCAAAGGAAATGCCAGGATCCCGGTATTTTGGCTGTTCCATAATCCTGAAAGGCACCCGGTTCATAAAGGCACATTTTTCCTGGCCCGAGATGCATCTCCATTTCCTGGTATCCAGCCCGCCCGGCCCCGGCCAGCGAATAAATCAAGAGGAAGTCATTGCGTCCGGCTTCTCTAATGGTCTGATAATCAGCAGACTCATGAAATTCATGCCCATAAATATGTTTTCTCTCTGGAAGGATATAATCTTTGCTTAGCATTTTGAAGACAGGAATATATTCCATATAAATAGGGAATCATACCATTCCAAAAACCGAAGATTTCCCGGATAATGATCCCATGATTTCCGATCCTCCCATTGCAGAAGAAAAAATCGAAGCCTTCCAGCGTGATGGCTACTTCATTGTTGACTCTCTGTTCAACGAGCAGGAACTTGCAGCCATCGAGGCCTTTTTTGAGGACTACAAACGAAATGGCCAGAAAGTCTACGAAACAGGATGCGCATTCGAAGAATTGGATCCCGCAAAACACCAAGTCCGCGCGATGCACCCTCACCGTTACAGCGGCAAGGTCCGGGAGTGGTTCCTGAATCCACGCGTCATGGATGTCTTGGAATCCCTCCTTGGTCGCCCTGCCCTTGGGGTGCAAACCATGTATTATTACAAACCTCCCGGAGCAAAAGGCCAGGGCATGCATCAGGACAATTTTTATCTCGTCAGCCTGCCAACCACTTGCATCGCGGCATGGACGGCGATTGATGAAGCCACAGATGAAAATGGCTGCCTTTGGGTCGTGCCCGGCTCCCACAAGGGGAAGATCCTATGCCCTAAAACTGATGCCTCCTCGCTCCAGAGTTGGAACAACTACGGCGACAGTCACATCAATCCTTTTCCCCGCGAGATCAAGCCGATCCCCGTTCCCGTGCCTCAAGGTTCCACCATGTTCTTCGGCGGAAACCTCATCCACGGATCCGGACCCAATCGCATGAAAGATCGTTCCCGTCGCACCTTTATCGGCCATTACATTGATGAGGCAAGTGACTGTGTCGCAAAATTCTATCACCCCGTGCTCAACCGGCATGGTGAAACAATCAGCCACGTCCATGAATACGCCGGCGGCGGCCCCTGCGGAGACGGATGGATGGGGGCCACGCATTAGAGAGTTAGCCGTTTTGTTGTTTGTAGGCCTGAAGAAGATCCTCAATTAGAATTCCCTCAATCCTCATTCCCGAGGTGTTGACGTTGGTGATCTCGACATCCGTCATGTTGATATTGGTGAAGTGCGCTCCTGAAAGATTCACATTATCAAACTTGGCCCGGCCAAGATTGACATCCTCGAACTCTGCCTCTCCCAAACATACATCGTGGAACCGTGTGCCTGTGAGGGCGACATGTTCTGCGAGGTGCTTTCCAGATTCAATAGTGGGATCCATCATGGGCTATCTTCTCCTCGCAACTTCCCAGTCAATTACTTCGATCTCTCCTCGCTCGGCAGTTGGAACCCGCTCGTCAAGAATGTCTTTATTACACTGAGGTATTTCAATCTGCTCTGGCTCTGAGGATAGCTCCGACCATAGCGTCTCGAAACGGGCAAGCTTTTCGGGCAGTGGCATCGGGCGGATATCAGCTTGAGCAATCACACCAAAAAACTAGATCCGGATCATGGGATGGACAATTTCCTTTTGCCCAACGTCCCCGTCAGGAACTGCCGCTTGCTTCAGGCATGGCTCCTGCCCGCGAAGCGGAATCTGCGAGACATGCCAGAAGTCCCGAAGTGAGGGCGATTTGCTGGAATGGCCTGATCGAATGATTTTTCATTCTGAGTAGGTCATCAGAAGAATCTTTCCTGTGAACCGGTCAATGCCCGCTTCAGCGATTCCTCCGGCCTTCATGTGAGGTTGGCTTGACGATCCAACTTTTGGATCATTCAAACCAGCAAATCAACATTAACAAACTTTTGACCAATCCTGCGTGAAGGGCTCAGTTGGTTTTCAGCACTTGGATGAATGCCTCCTGCGGGATGTTCACGGTCCCGATGGCTTTCATGCGTTTTTTCCCTTCCTTCTGTTTCTCGAGGAGTTTTCGTTTGCGGGAAATATCACCACCGTAACATTTGGCGGTCACGTTTTTGCGGAGTGCGCTCACAGATTCGCGGGCAACAATTTTTCCGCCGATGGCGGCTTGGATGGCCACCTGATAGAGCTGGGTGGGAATCACTTCCTTGAGTTTGGAGGCGAGGGCACGTCCGCGTGGTTCTGCTTTCTCGCGATGAACGATGCTGCTGAAGGCGTCCACACGTTCGCCGTTGACCAGCATGTCAAGCTTCACGAGGTTGGCGGCCACATAGCCGCCATGTTCGTAGTCCATGGACCCATACCCGCGCGTGATCGATTTCATTTTGTCCACAAAATCCACAAGGATTTCATTGAGTGGCAGGACGGTTGTGAGCATGACCCTCTTGGTGTCAAGAGACTCGGTGTGTGTGATCTCACCGCGCTTTTCCATGATGAGCTGCATCATGGGCGAAATGTATTCATTGGGGAGCATGATGAAACACTTCACGATGGGCTCACGGATTTCTTCGATGACACTAAAGTCCGGCAACTGTTCGGGGTTGTCGATGCGAAGCACTTCGCCGTTGGTTCGGAGGACTTCGTAAATAACCGAGGGATAGGTCGCGATGATGTCCATATCGAATTCGCGACGCAGACGTTCCAAAATGATTTCCATGTGGAGGAGCCCGAGGAATCCACAGCGGAATCCAAACCCGAGTGCCACACTGGATTCCGGCATAAAATCAAAAGCGGCATCATTGAGCTGTAACTTGCCCATGGCGAGCTTGAGGTGTTCAAAATCGGCCGTGTTGATCGGATAAATCCCGCTGAAGACCATGGGCTGCACTTCCTGGAAGCCCGGAAGTGGCTCCTTGGCCGGAACGCGACCACTGGTGAGGGTGTCCCCCACTTTGACCTCACTGCTGGATTTGATGTTTGCAATCACATAACCGACATCGCCGGCAATGAGCTTGGGCTGAGGAAAAAATTTGGGCATCTGTGGCCGGAAAATCCCGACCTCCTTGACTTCGTAGGACCGGTTCGTGGCCATCAGCTTGACCGGGTCGCCGGCCTTGACCGTGCCTTCCATTACCCGTGTGTAAATCACGACCCCGCGAAAGGTATCGAATGTGGAATCAAACGTGAGAGCCCGTAGAGTCGCCTCTGGTTTCCCCGTGGGGGCAGGGATGCGCGCCACGATGGCCTCCAAAATTTCCTCGATCCCGATACCGGCCTTGGCGCTGGCATGAATGGCCTCCTGGGCAGGGATGGCAAGAATGTCCTCAAGCTGTTTGCTGACGCTGGGAATATCCGAGTTGGGAAGGTCAATTTTGTTGATGACCGGAATGAGTTTGAGCCCCTGTTTTTCGGCAAGGTGTACATTGGCGACCGTCTGGGCTTCGACCCCTTGGGCCGCGTCCACGATGAGGAGCGCACCTTCGCAGGCAGCGAGTGAGCGGGAAACTTCGTACGAAAAATCGACATGACCAGGAGTGTCCGAGAGGTTGAGTTTGTAGGTGATGCCGTCGCGGGCGGTGTATTGCATCGCGATGGGGTGGGATTTGATCGTGATGCCGCGTTCGCGCTCGAGATCCATGGCATCCAGCAATTGGTCCTCGGCTTCCCGCTTTTGAATTGTGCCCGTAAATTCGAGCAAACGGTCCGAGAGGGTCGTCTTGCCGTGGTCAATATGTGCGATAATGCAGAAGTTCCGCGTGAGTTCGATTGCCATTTGAGAAAGGGGGATACTATCCTTGAGGGAACATCTCCGGTCAACAGTGCAAACCCAACGCTTTCAAATCAATTCCCAAGTCGTTTTCATGGTTTTTATCGTGCTGACGGCACTCGCCCTCCCCATTGGCCTCGTCGTGTGGGCGTTTGCCGGTAAGAACTCCAAGCCCGAACCCGAGCCCACCGAGCTACGAAATGCCCTGAATGCCATTGCCGATAAAGGACTGCCGTCAACATCGCTTTCCGCCGAAACTCCGGAAATCGCTCTAATGGTCGCCGATGTTCCCAAGGCTTCCAAGTCTCTCTCGGCGCTGGTCGCAGAGCTTGGAGGAACCTCCCTTGAAGGCGATCCGGCAAGCGGCATCTCGCGGATTGTGGTTTCCCTCGGTCCGGACAAACTCCCGGAGTTTCAGAGGCAAACCGAACTTCTCACCGGTCAAAAACTGACCCTTCCCGACCTGCCGCCACCACTCCTTGTGATCACACTCACCCCGGCGGGAAAGCCGTGAGGGTTTTTGTTTTTGCACTGCCTTTTGAAGCCGACGGGTTTCGAAAGCCCTCACCATCCGATGAAGTTTGGGTGCTTGGGTGCGCAGGGAAGTTTGCTGCCGCTGCTCTGGAGAAACGTTTGGGACGACTCGCCAATAACCCGGCCCTCGTGATTTCCGCCGGCCTGGCTGGCGCTTTAAACGCAGGGCTTCATGTCGGCACCCTGCTTGTTTGCCAAAACTCAGATGCCAGCTTTCTGGATTTGGCGCGACACAAATCATGGAACGTTGGCTGCATCGAAACCATTGATGCCATCGCCGGGAGCCTCGCAGAGAAGTCCGCGCTTGCTGCTAAAACCGGAGCTGATGCCTGCGATATGGAAAACTCGCGGGTCGCTGCCATTTGTCGGAAAAGGGGAATTCCTTTTGCCGGATTGCGGGCAATCAGTGACTCGCTCTTGTTTGAAATGCCGGTCCGCGCGGAAATACTCGCCGATCCCGCCACAGGAAAACCCCATCTCGCGGGGCTGGCGCTGGCACTGATTCGTCAACCAGGTAGAATCCCATCATTTATTCAGATGGTGGCCGACGCCTCACGGGCAAAGAAATGCCTGCACGAGGCCCTCGGGCAGGTGGGGTAACCGTCAGCGCTTTAACCCAAGTTTCTTAAAGAATTGAGAAAAAACGGGTATTTCAGGCATTTGCACGTCGTAAGTCGTTGATAATGAGCGATGCGGTTTTTGAGTTTCAATTGTAGTGCCTAATAATGTAATCC
>JBGSVX010000005.1:0-2096 GCA_041752795.1 Terrimicrobiaceae bacterium | reverse complement strand
ACTTCCACCAAACCGAGGGTTTCTGCGACACATTTGGCCGTGTCCATTGTGTCGCTGGTGAGCATGGACTGAACCCGGATCGGGTGATGCGCTCCGATCCCTACTCCCCCGACATTGACTTCCCGTGTGACCCGCCGGCCTGCCGGGAACCACTCATGCTGTGGGATCATGGGCTCGAAGGCGAGGGACTCGCTTCTGCCGCCGGTGGGGAGGCCGGCTTGGACGGGAAAAAGTCGCCCACATCAAAAAATGTGACATACAACATGAAGCCGATGAGCAACATGGCACAGCCGGTTTGAAGAACTTCAAGGACGCGGATATTAATCGGTTTGCGGCGAATGCCCTCAATGATGGCAAGCGTGATGTGTCCACCGTCCAGAACCGGGAAGGGCAGCAGGTTCAGCAAAGCAAGGTTCACATTGATCAACACACTCAAAGAAAGCGCCAGCCTCCAGCCGTAGTCGCTTTCAAAGACCTGATAATACAATTTCATGATTCCCACTGGTCCGCTGAAGTGAGCGGCTTTCACATCGGATTTTGGAGAAAGGAGGGCGCCGACCATCCGGAAAATGCTCGTGGCCGCATCCGTGACCTGGGTCCATGGCGAAGGATGCACAAACTTGATCCGCCCCCATGCGATGCCAAGATTGATTGAGGCCGCCGGATCAGAGGTGGCGGGAAGGGCGAGCGTCATGGGAATTTGTTCTGTGCCGCGCTCGACAACAAGATTCAGCGTCCCTCCATGATTGTCCTTCACGAAGTCCCCGATGTCATCAAAGTTGTAAATGGCCTGACCGTTCACTGAGATTACGAGGTCGCCGGCTTTGAGCCCTGCTTTTTCTGCCGGACTATCCTTCACAACAAGCCCGACCCCTGGAGGCGCGTGGGGGCCGAGGCCGACTTCGCGCAAAGCCGGACGCTTCCAACTCGACGTCTCGGGTTTGGTCCATCCGGATTCCAGAACAAGAATCTCGCCATTGCGCCGGACAGTAAAAGGAATTGTTTCTCCTTCGCTGCGGATGATCCGCCACTTGATGCTGTCCGTGCCGGAAAGAAAACGTTTCACCGGATGTCCGTCCACTTCCACGATTTCATCACCGACCTTAAGGCCGGCTTTTTCTGCGGAACCGCCTTCTTTCACGTAGCCGATGCGGGTCGAATCAAATTCGATTTCCGGTTTTCCCACGGCCCAAACAATGGTTGCCATGACCAAGGCCAAGCCAAAACTGAAGACCGGCCCTGCGGCTGCCACGATGATTTTGTCGAGAGGTTTGACCGGGGGAAGATTTTCTCTCGCATTTTCGGATTCCCCCTCCAGGGCTTCCATGGGAGCCAACTGCGGGATCGCGACATAACCGCCGGCCGGGATACAGCCCAAGCGGTATTCCACGCCACCAATCGTTTTGCTCCAGAGCGGCTTGCCGAACCAGATCGCAAATTTTTCAACGACCAGTCCCCGCCATTTGGCAGCAAGGAAATGTCCAAGCTCGTGGACAATGATCAGGAGATTGAACAAAAGCACGACCTCCAGGCAGATAAACAAAAACTTCAGAATGTTCATGGAATCCCACAGGATGCCCCGCCATGGCAAAAAATCAACCCTGCTGCCCGGAATTTGTAGGAAAGATTATTGTTCAATGCGCAGCATGACCTCATTCCGGCGCAGGAAGGGAGGCGTCCATGGAGGGTCAAAATATGCAAAGACCGGCGGTGCCGGGGACACTTTGATTTTTTGATCCGTCGTCCATGTTTTGAGTTGCTCCAAATGCCCGGTCTCCTGCTTGGGACTGCGCTCGCCACGGAAGCGCATCACCGCAAATCGTCCTGCTGGGATCTCTCTGACCCTCACCGAACCGTCCGTTGGCTGAGGCACCTTGCCGAGGTCCTCCGGCATGACAAATGCCATTGTGCCCTCGCCGCCATCCATAAACACCGGAGTGGTCATGGCGATTTTTTTTCCGTCATCGTTTCCTCCGCTGATGTAGCGGAACAAGCGGTTAAAACTTCCACCCGATCCTCCATCCTCCATGGTGCTCTCCACGACCCGCAGAACCGGGTAGTCGCGCACCTCAAAATCCCCATCCGAACGAACGACC
>JBGSVX010000004.1:0-6474 GCA_041752795.1 Terrimicrobiaceae bacterium | reverse complement strand
GAAGCGGGATGGTGACCGGGCGGATATTTTTGTCGGGGACGAGGTCCTGCGGTGGGAGGACATTTTCAGCCGTGAGAGCGATGAACTCCTGCTGCGCTGCGAAGGCGTGGAAGTGGACGGGGCCGCTATGGACTGCCGGGAAATCCGCTTCCGATACGATCGCCTGCTGCATGGGGATTCCGAAACCCCTCTGGACACGCTCGCTGTCATTCGCGGAAAAATCTCCACAATCACCATTCCCCGTGAAGCCATGGGATTCGGGGATGTGAAATTTATTGCAGCGATTGGTGCCTTCCTTGGGTGGCAGGCGGTTCTCTTCACGATTTTCGCCTCCTCAATCATCGGCTGCGTGGCGGGACTCGCCGGCATTTTCCTGGCCCGCGACAAATCCGGTGCGCGAATCCCCTTCGGCCCATTCCTTGCCGTCGCAGCCGTCTGGTGGATCTTCGGCGGCGACAAACTCTACGCATGGTATTTCTCACTTTTTGAACGAAGCCCGTATTAATAAGGAGAAACCTTTGACACAGGAACCGCCCTGCGCTCCATTCTTCCCAACTTTTCCACCTATGAAATTTCTTCCAGCGATTGCTGCCACCGCCCTGTGCTCCCTGGCTTCTTTGCCGCTTCAGGCCAAGGAAATTGAAGGCGTGAGCATTGCATCAACCTCAGTCGTTGCCGGCCAGACGCTTCCCTTGAATGGCGCGGGGCTGCGCACGGTCAAAATCGTGATCATTCCCGTGAAAGCCTATGTCGCCGCCTTTTATGCGCCAAAGCCGCTTCGCTCCGCCGCTGACGTGATGTCTTCCTCCGGACCTCTGCAATTTCAATTCCACTTCCTCCAAGGGGTCTCCCAGAAGCAGGTCAAAGACGCATGGACCGCCCAGTTTGCAAGCAGCGCGAGCTTCACTTACCCGGGCTATGAGAAGGACCGCGACCAGTTTATCGGCCTCTTCGGCCCGATCAAATCCGGTGGAATGGAAACCGTGGAAATCGTTGGCGATTCGACCCTCGCCTACGATGATGGAAAACTCAAAGGTTCAGTCGCAGGCCGGAATTTTCAAAAAGCCTTCCTGAGCCTCTGGTTCGGTTCCAGCCCGGTGCAGGACTCCCTCAAAACCGACCTGCTGGGGGGCAATCCCTGAATGACGCGTGATTCTTCCTTGTCCTAGCTTGACGCAGTGGCCATGGATTCCGTAGTTTGCTCAATTCCAATGTGTCTCAGGGTTTCAGCTTTCAGCATCTTCTTCTCAATCCTCGCGGTTGCGGCTTCCCTTGCCCAGAACCCGAGTCAGGTGGGCAATGAGTCCTACAGGGATCAGCCATTCGATGCGTCGCCCACCGGCAATGAGCGGGACGACTTCGCACTCGCGGAGGATTATTACAATGCGGGAGCCGGCAATCAGGCGCTCGTGGCCTATCGCCGCTTCGTAAAACTTTACCCGAGTTCCCCAAAAACCGCCCAGGCCCAATACAAAATTGCAGAAATTCTGGAAGCTCAGGGCCAACTCAGCAAAGCCTTCGATGCCTACCAAACATTGGTGACCCGCTTTCCTGACACACCGGAATTCGAAAAAGCCGTCAGTCAACAAATCCTCATTGCCAACAAGTTCCTTGCCGGGCGCCGGATCAAAATTGCCGGCATTGCCCTACTTCCGGGCGCGGAACGCGCTCAAACCATGTATGAGCAAATTCTGAAAAATGCTCCCTACAGCAAAAATGCGGCAGTGAGTCAGTTTAACCTTGGTTTGGCACATGAGAAGCAGGGCAAGACGGCTGAGGCCCGCCAAGCCTATCAGACGGTGCTGGACAATTACGCGAACAGCACGGTCGCAGACGATGCCCTTTACCAGATTGCCTACATTTATATGAGAACCGGCCTCACCGGTCGTTCCGAGGACCTTTCCTCTCTGGTTCTCGCCAAGGAAACCTTCGAGGATTTCCTCCTGCAATTCCCCAACAGCGAAAAGGCTGCCCAGGCCCGCGACAATCTCAAAACCATCGGAGACAACGAAGCGGCTGACATCATGGCCATCGCCCAATACTACGACTGGTCAAAAAATTACCGGGCAGCCGTGATTTATTACAATGATGTGATCCGGCGTCAGCCAAACTCCACGGATGCCGAGACAGCGCGGAACCGGGTGCAGGTTCTTCGCAGTGACTTTGGAGATGACGCATTGCGCGTGGGAGCCGAGCGGGCCGAGACCGGGGAAAAAGCTGCCGTTCGCCGCCGCCTGCAAGCCCAAGTTGAGAGCTCAGCCCTTTCCGACTATGCCGGCCCTCCCCGCCGGGATCTTGTGCCGGACGAGTTGCCAATTGCGCGACCATCCCGTCTGAGAACCAATGTGCGAGATGTGCAGCCATTGCCAGCTGTCGAGCCAGCCCTTCCGACCCAATAATGATCACGTTCCGTCCGCTCCTGTTTGGTGCCCTTTTGCTCACTCTCGGCTTGTCCGGGTGTGGATACAAGCTCGGCGAAATCCGCCCAACCCCGATGCGTACGGTCCGCACGCTCTCGGTGCCCACATTCAAAAACAGCACCTACGAGCCCCGTGTCGAAGTTCTTCTTGCTGACACGCTGATCAAACAAATCCAACAGGACGGCACGTACACGACCGTGGACGGAAACACCGCCGACGCCGTGCTGGACTGCACACTCACCAAAATTGAGCGGCGCTCGGTGCGCTCAGTTCAAAACAATGTGCTGGCCACATCCGAATTTGAGCTTCAGTTGGAGGCTGTCTATGTGGTCTATGACCGCGTGACGGGAGCCGTGTTGGTCAATGGCCGCAAAGTGGGCCGGACGACCTTCTTCTCGAATGAGGATCTCCAGACGGCAGAACGTCAGGCCATCCCGGTCGCAGCTCAAGACCTTGCCATCCAGATCACCACGGAAATTTCCGAAGGCTGGTAACCCGGCGTGCTTTCCGGCAGGCTTTGCTGCATGCTCTCCGTTGTCCCAACTCCGATTGGAAATCTCGGGGACATCACCTTACGGGCCTTGGAGGTTCTGCGAGCCTGCGATCTTGTCGCTGCCGAAGATACCCGCCACACCGGCCTCCTGCTGAAACATTACGAGATTTCAAAACCCCAGGTGAGCCTTCATGAACACAATGAGGCCTCTCGCTCGGCAGACCTCATTCAACGCATGCAGGCCGGTCTCCACGTGGCCTTGGTCAGCGATGCAGGGACCCCCGCGATCTCGGACCCGGGCAATCGGCTCGTAAGAGAAACCCGGAAGGCCGGACTCCCGGTTATCGTGCTCCCCGGTGCCTGCGCAGCCGTCACAGCGCTGGTTGGCTCGGGGTTCGATACCTCAACGTTTTATTTTGGTGGGTTCCTTCCGAACAAATCCGGCCGGAGGGCTCGCATTCTTCAAGAAGCGCTGAACCGCGAAGCGACCTCCATTTTTTATGAATCCCCCCACCGATTGGTAAAAACGCTAGATGCCCTCACCAGCCTTGCTCCCGACCGTCCGGTTTGTGTGGCAAGGGAATTAACCAAACACTTTGAGGAATTCCGCACGGGCATACCCTCCGAACTCCTCGCGCATTATTCTGCCCACCCGCCGAAAGGAGAAATTTCCTTGGTGATCCCGGGTCAGGACGGCAAAATGCCAAAAATCACCCCTCCCGAGATTTTCGATGACAGTGAACCGGACACCGACTGAACCCCGTCAATCCACCCGCCCGCGGCGAAAAACCCTCGGCTTCCTGCTCTGTGGCCTGGTTGTAATCGGCGTTTTAATGACGGGCCTTCTCGCCGCCTGCTCAAGCGGTTCTTACTCGGGTTACAAATACAAACCCTACACCGTGCGCGGGGCCTATTATGAACCCTTTCCCCCGCACGCAGCACCGGGCTTTGTTGAAGAAGGCATCGCGTCCCACTTCGATGAAAGCTGGTTGTTTTTTCCCGGCAAATCCGCCATCGGGGAAAATCAATGGTCATGGTCCCGCGCCGCCGCTCACAAGACCCTTCCGTTGCCTTGCAGAATCCGCGTGACCAACCTCAAAAACGGACGCACGACCACGGTGCGGGTCAATGACCGCGGCCCGTTCGTGCAAGGAAGAATTTTGGATGTCACGCCCCGCGTCGCAAAGGAACTGGGATTCCATGGGGCGGGCCTGACCCCCGTGCGCATCGAAGTCCTGAGCGTCGGAGATGGCCGCCACAAAATTCCATGATGCCAAATATGACAAATCTCAAACCATCCGGCGGTGAGGCCGGTGTGATCCCCTCCCGCAAAGGAATCGTTCTGGCCGGCGGCTCCGGCTCACGCTTGCATCCGCTCACGCTGGCCGTGAGCAAACAATTGATGCCGGTTTACGACAAGCCGATGATTTATTACCCGATCTCGGTCCTCATGCTGGCCGGGATTCGAGAGATTCTCATAATTTCCACTCCGCATGATTTGCCATTTTTTGAGCGACTTCTCGGGGACGGCTCGCAATTCGGGGTTCAGTTTTCCTATGCCGAACAACCCACTCCGGATGGACTGGCCCAGGCGTTTATAATCGGGGAAGAATTTCTGGCGGGCAGTCCCTCCGTTTTGGTCTTGGGAGACAATCTGTTTTTTGGAAATGAATTTGGACGAATCCTTGCCAGCGCGGATTCCTGGCGTGGCGGGGCTACGATCTTTGGATATGAAGTTTCCAATCCGACAGCGTATGGGGTCATTGAGTTTGATGCGGACGGGCGGGCACTTTCTCTGGAAGAAAAGCCGGTGAAACCGAAAAGCCGGTGGGCAGTTCCGGGTTTGTATTTTTATGATGAGCGCGTCGTGGATTTCGCAAGGGCCCTGAAACCCTCGCCCCGCGGGGAATTGGAAATCACGGATCTGAACCGGTGTTACCTCGCGGAAGGCAGCTTGCGCGTTGAGCGTTTCGGGCGCGGAACCGCGTGGCTGGATACCGGAACACATGATTCGCTCCTGGAAGCCGCCCACTTTGTCCAAACCATTCAGAAACGTCAGGGGCTGCGCATCGCCTGCCTGGAGGAAATCGCTTTGCAGAAGGGTTGGTTGAGTCTTGAACAACTGACATCAAGTACCGCAGCGATTGGCAAATCCAGTTATGCCGAGTATTTGAAGGAAATCATTGAACGCAAAAAACCATGAGAATTGAAAAGCTGAAAATTGAAGGCGCGCTGTTGTTGATGCCGACCGTGTATGGGGACGGGCGCGGGTTTTTTCTGGAAATGTGGAACCGCCGGGTCTTCAAAGAGATCGGGCTGGATGTGGACTTTGTGCAGGACAACCACAGCCGCTCCTCAAAATATGTGCTCCGCGGCATGCACTATCAGGTCAATGGAAAATCCCAGGGCAAGCTCGTCTGGGTTTCGAGCGGTGCACTCTTTGACGTGGTCGTGGACTTGAGGGAGGGGTCTCCCACGTTTGGAAAGTGGGATGGACGCCTGCTCACCGCCGCCTGCCACGAACGCCTCTGGGCTCCTCCGGGCTGCGCCCATGGATTTCTTGTGGTGAGCGACACCGCCGATTTTCATTACAAGTGCAGTGATTTTTATTCCCCGAAGGACGAGCGGGTTCTGCACTGGAATGACCCGGATATCGGGATCCATTGGCCAATGCCGGTTGGGATTGACCCGATTGTTGCCAAGCGCGATGCGGAGGCTCCCAGCTTCAAAGACTGTGCCAAATATCCGATGGGTCAGCCGCTTGGACTTGGATTTCCACCGGAAGGAGAAACCCGATGAACTTGCTTGTGACCGGAGGGGCCGGCTTTATCGGCGTGAATTTTGTGCGGTATTGGATGGAGACCCATCCGGAGGACCGGATCGTGGTTCTGGACGCCCTCACCTATGCTGGGAATCCTGCCAGCCTGCCACAAAATGATGCGCGACTGGAACTCGTTGTAGGAAACATTTGCGATCCGGAACTTGTCCGGGAAACAGTCAAAAATCACAAAACCGAGACGCTCGTGCATTTTGCGGCAGAGAGTCATGTGGACCGCTCAATCACCGGCCCGGAAGCTTTTCTGCAAACCAATGTGATGGGCACCTATGTGCTGCTTGAATGCGCTCGCCATCATGGCCTCCGGTTTCATCACATCTCCACAGATGGAGTTTTTGGATCCCTTGGACCCTTGGACCCCGCCTTCTCGGAGGAAACCGCCTACGCGCCAAACTCGCCCTACTCCGCAAGCAAAGCCGCCTCGGACCACCTCGTTCGGGCCTATGTCCACACTTACGGGCTTCAGGCGACCACCAGCAATTGCTCAAATAATTACGGCCCGTATCACTTTCCAGAAAAACTGATTCCGCTCTGCATCACCAACATTCTGCGAGGCCGACCGCTTCCGATCTACGGAGATGGTCTGAACGTGCGCGACTGGCTCTATGTTTGGGATCATTGTCAGGGCATCGACCTGGTCATTCGCAAGGGCCGGGTCGGAGAGACTTACAATCTGGGCGGATGCAATGAATGGAAAAACATCGACCTTGTCCGGCTGCTTTGTG
>JBGSVX010000003.1:0-1980 GCA_041752795.1 Terrimicrobiaceae bacterium | reverse complement strand
TCCAGCCCGGCGACATTTCGATACATCCAATCACCAACCGCTCCGTAGGCGTAGTGGTTGAACGAATTCATGCCCTTGTCTTGAAATCCATTCGTGGGAGTCCATCCATCCCAGCGTTCCCAGATTGTCGTTGCGCCATTTTTGACCGGGAACAACCACGAGGGAAATGTCTCCTGCTCAAGCAGGCGGTACGCGATATCGACAAATCCATTCCGGCTCAAAACATCAAGGATATACGGTGTTCCGACGAACCCGGTCGCGATATGGTGGTCGCGCTTTATGATATCGCGAACCAATTCCTTGGCAGCCGCCGGGCGGAGGTCGTCGGGAAGAAGTTCAAAATGGAGCGAAAGGACATATGCGGTCTGCGTGCCTGAAGCGAGCAACCCCTCCGGTGTGACAAAGCGATGGCGGAATGCTGCGACGATTTTTTGGTGCAGGTCCCGGAATGCCGACGCGTCCTCCTTCCTGCCAAGAATCTCCGCAACTCGGGACATGATCATGACATCGTGGGCGTAGTAGGCGGTGCCGATGAGATCTTTTGGTGTGGCGCCATCAATCTTGCCGCTCCCATCGAGCGCCAGCCAATCCCCGTATCCCTGCCAATCTCCGGGAAGATCGGGGTGCGAACGGATATGGTTCAGACTGCGATGGATGCGGAGATAATCGACATATCGTTTCATGGCAGCGTAGTGATCCGTGAGAATCTGCTCGTCGCCATAACAAAGATAAATTGTCCACGGGCAGATGATCATCGCGTCCGCCCATGCGGGTCCTCCATCCTTCGGACCGATCTTGTCCCCCACAGGAAACACCGAGGGAATCTCACCGTTGGCGGCCTGGGAGTCGCGCGCATCCTGCATCCATTTGTGAAAAAACCTTCGGACATCCATATTGAAAGCGGCCGTCCGGATGAAAACCTGAGCGTCTCCAGTCCAGCCCAACCTCTCGTCGCGCTGAGGACAATCGGTGGGAACTTCCAGAAAATTGCTTTTCTGTCCCCAGACGATGTTTTGCTGGAGTTGGTTCAGCGCCGGATTTGAGCAGGAGAACGATCCGGTAGGGGTCGTGTCGGAATGAAGAACGATGCCGGTGACTTCGAGCGTACCCTCCTCCGGCAAACCCATGACCTCCATGTAGCGGTAGCCGTGGAATGTAAAACGGGATTCCCAAATTTCCTCACCGCCTCCTTTGCAGGTGTAAACGTCGGTCGCGCGGGCACTCCGGAGGTTCTCGGTATAGAGGCGGCCATTTGTATCGAGAATTTCCGCATACCGGAATGTGAGTGTGGTGCCCCGGGGAGCGTTCACCTGGATCCTCGCACGGCCTGAAAAATTTTGACCCATGTCGAAGACGTTCCGCTCACGTTTTGATGGCTTGCGTTCGCCAAGGCGCTTTACGGCGGGATAGACGATTGGATCCAGAATGATGGCCCGACCGGAAGCCGTCCGGACCGGAGCCCAGCCGGAATCATCAAACCCCGGCTGCGACCATCCGTCGAGTTCCCGCCTGGCATCATACGTTTCGCCCATCAAAAGATCGCTCTCCAGAATCGGCCCCGTCGCGGTTTTCCATGACTCATCACTTGCCACATCAAGGCTGGTACCGTCTTCGAACTCGACCTCAAGGAGTGCGAGGAGCTCCGGTCTGTCGCCATACACCTGCCGTCCAAGCCATGCCACATGGCCACAATACCAACCATCACCGAGGATTGCGCCGATCACGTTGTTTCCCTCACGAAGGTTTGCAGTCACATCATATGTCTGAACTGGCACGCGGACACGATAATCCGTCCATCCGGGAGCAAAGACCCTGTCCCCGATCCGATCCCCATTGATCTCGATTTCATAAAGGCCCAGGGCCGTGGCCGTTAAGCGGGCAGACTTCAAAGCACAATCCAGCCGAAACGATTTTCGGAGGTAGGGAGCCGGAGCGGAAGTTCGTGAACCCCCGCAGATTGGAGAGGAAATCCACAGGCAG
>JBGSVX010000002.1:0-5033 GCA_041752795.1 Terrimicrobiaceae bacterium | reverse complement strand
CCCGCTTGGCCAACAAATCCGTGAACCGCTTGAGGTCACGCTCGGCCTGGTCCCGTACCGGGGTCGCCTGATCAAGCTTCGCCTGAATCTCCCGCACATCGAGATCAACAAGGAGTTCGCCGGCTTTGACTCTCTGACCCGGGGTCACCAGCATTTTTTCAATGCGTCCGCTCACTTTGGACTCGATCACCGAACGCAGCTCGGGGTTTACCGTGGCAACAACCTCCTCACTGGCAAGGTGGGGTTTCAGTTCAATGCGCTGAATCAGGACTTGGACGGGCGGCAGAGAAGTCGCAGAGGTTTGCTGCTTCTTTCCACAGCCAGGGACTGCAAATAAAAGTAGAGTGAGAGCTGCGGATTGAAGGAGTGGTTTCATCGAGTGGTTACTGATGAAGCTTTGATATCCTCATAGGTCAGGAGGCCGCCTGGGAGATTTTTGACTTGGAATCCATGCTGGGCAAGGAGGCGGGTTGCATAATATCCACGCTGACCCACCCGGCAGTAAACCCAGAGTTCCCGGTCCCGGGGAAGTTCCCCGAGCCGGGACCGCAGGTCATGGAGCGGAAAATTGACGGCCCCTTCGATGTGCCCCTCTTCGAATTCGTCCGGATCCCGGACATCCACCAGCATGGCATCCCCGGATGTCAGATTTTTCCAGTCCGCAAGCGGTGCATCTCCACGCAGGAAATTGGCAGCAATCATTCCGGCAAAATTGACCGGATCCTTTGCTGCGCCGTACTGCGGCGCATAACACAGCTCGGATTCTTCCAAATCGAACACCGTTCCGCCAAATTGAATCGCGGTTGCAATCACATCGATTCGCCGGTCCACTGCTGCTTCTCCGATTGCTTGAGCACCAAGAATGCGTCCATCGGATTTGCGAAATATAAGCTTTAAGTTAATTGGCTTGGCCCCGGGGTAGTAGCCCACGTGATTCGCCGGGTGGAGATACACTTTTTCATAATCAGTGATTCCGGCACGTTGCAGGCTTTTTTCGCTGGCTCCAGTGCTTGCCACCGCAAGATCAAAAATACCGCAGATGGCCGTTCCCTGGACCCCTCGGAATGTGGAATCCCGTCCGCAGATCACATCCGCCGCGATACGACCCTGACGATTTGCCGGCCCGGCGAGCGGAATCAGCGTGGGCTGACCGGTGACAACATCCTTGACCTCCACAGCATCCCCGACGGCCCAAATGTTGGGGTCACTCGTGCGCATGTGCTCATCCACAATAATTCCCCCTCGCGAACCAAGTTCCAGCCCTGCGGACTTGGCAAGAGCGGCTTCAGGCTTTACTCCGATCGCAAGAATAACAAGGTCCGCCGCATGCACCGCGCCCGATTGCGTCTTCACAGCGAGCCGGTCGCCCTGTTCTTCAAAACCTGCGACCCCATCACCAAGTGCCACGCGAATGCCATGGCTCTCCAGGTGTTGCCGAACCGGTTCCGCCATTTCAGGGTCCAAGGGGGGCATCACCTGATTGAGCATTTCAACAATCGTCACCGAAAGTCCCCGGTGAACGAGGTTTTCAGCCATCTCCAAACCAATAAATCCACCACCGACAACAACGGCCGACTTCGCGGATTTTTGCTCAATCCATGATCGAATTTGACGGCTGTCAGGAATCGTGCGCACCACAAAAATTCCTGGCAGGTCGATCCCGGGCAGAGGAGGACGGATCGCTGAAGCTCCCGGTGAAAGGACCAGCGCATCGTAGGAGTGCAACGAGGTTTGCCCACTGGCCAAGTCCTTCACACTGATTTGACGGGCTTCGCGATCAATCGCAGTGACTTCATGACCGGTTCGCGCCTCAATCCGGAACCGGTCCCGGAACAATGCGGGATTGGCCACCAGAAGTTTGGCCTCCTCTTTAATGACGTCCCCCACAAAGTATGGCAGTCCGCAGTTCGCAAAGGAAACATACGGGCCGCGGTCAAACATCAATATCTCCGCCGTCTCATCCAATCTCCGGCAACGGGCCGCACAGGAAGCACCCCCCGCCACCCCACCGACAATCACAATTTTTTTTGGTTTCATGGAGTTTATGATTCAAACCCCACAACAGGATTTCTTGGAATCTGCAGAAGCCTGATTCCATGGCATCATCGCCACAACAGAACGCATGGGGCAAATGCCTGAGAGCCCGGCAAACATCATCCCGCATCCGATAAACCCGGAGAGCCAGACCCAGTGCGGATTCACAAGAGAAAGCAGCACCCCGGCGACAACAATCGAACCCATGAGAAGTTGCATCTGACGATCCAAAGGCAACACATTGCGCTCTCCCCGTTCGACCGGAAATCCCGCATCTGCCCACGCTTGGGTGCCACCTTCGACAACCAGACAGTCGTCAAAACCAACTGAAGCAAATTTTTGGGCCGCCGTCTTGGCGCGGGTTCCACTGTGGCAGAGAATATGAATGGGAGCACTGTCGCCGGACTTGTCACGCACGGCAAGCACCCCGGCACAATCCAATGTGTCCAATGGCATGGAACGCGCACCCGGCACATGAATCGCTTCAAATTCGGCAGGAGTCCGCACATCAATCAAATGAAGGGGTTTCGCGGAGGCTTGCAGGGTTTTGAGTTCGTTGACGGAGATGAGTTTCATAGGTTTGGCTTTGGTTGTTTGTTTGATAAAAAAAACGTGCGTGAATTCATTTCTTCCCGGCGTTACGGACTGGCTTGAATGCTCCGGCTTGCGCATCAATGCGGCGTTGAAGGCTGCCGCAGACATGGTCGCACATTTCAAAAATGGAGTTGTCCGCAATGAAATAATAGACATGAAGCCCCTCTTTTCTGCGGCCGAGGAGACCAGCCTCGGTGAGGGCCTGCAAATGACGCGAAACGTTGGCCTGATTCTGACCCGTGGCCGCAACAAGTGAGGACACATTTTGTTCCCCTTTCTCCAAAGCGATGAGGAGTTTCAGCCGGCTCGCCTCCCCGAGAATTCGGAAACGGGCCGCAATCATTTCCAAGGCGGCTTCGCCCATGGCCGCGCGCTGAGAATGTTTGATCATAAATCGGAAAACTGACATCTCAAGGTTGCCTTGTAGGAAGCCCGGAGTTTTTCCATCCGCTGAAGAATAATCAGTGTTTTCATCAGGTATTGGAAAAGGCAAAGAGTCCTCCAAGAGCCGAGCCATACAAGGCACCACGCCACCAGGTTGAGGTCAGAGGACATGCGCCCGAGGAACACTGACCAAAATATCCGAGCGCCGCACCAATCGCGCAGCCAATCAAAATGGGCAGGACATAACGCATCACGACAGCCTCCCCGCTTGCAAGCTCCACACGCCAGACACGCGGGACGTTGGTTTTTTTAGTTTTGATTTCATAAATTTATCTATATGAGCATTCACTCATATATGCAATTTAAAAATGAAATATTTTTCCATGCGCCTCTGACGCACACGCAGTAACTTTCATTTCCACTTTTTAAAATCAGCTTGAACCCCTCGGCAGGATGCCGATGCCACGATCTGCGGAAATCATTGGTTTGGCCGGCCTTGGCGGCTCATACCGCGCAGGAGATTTTTGGTTGGTTCATGATTTGGGTCGATGGCGAGGGTTTTGGTGGCGGCGGCAGCGGCATTTTGGGGATCGTTTAGCCTCGCGAAGACGGTGGCGAGGGCATAGGGCGGATCGGGATCTTGGGGAAGGAGCTCCGAGGCGGCGGTAAGAGCACGGACCGATTCATTGAGTTTTCCTGCGGCCGCCTTGGCGAGACCAAGATTGTACCATGCCCGTCCGAATTGCGGATCCAATTCCACTGACTTCTGCAGAAGGGTCATGGCAGAAGTCGAATTTCCCATTTCCGCTTCAAGAAGAGCGAGTTGGTAGGTGGTCTGGGAATTTGTAGGATCATCTTTGAGTGAGCGCTCAAAAAGCTTCCGGGCTTCAGCTGGCCGTTCCACTTGCACCATGAGAATGGCTGCTTGTTGGAAGAGCCCGGGTGAGGGATCCCGCTCACTGGCGCGTTGGACCCAGCGATCCATCTCGGGCAGACGGTTTTCAACAGCCGCAAGTCTGGCTTGTTGAAACGCGCCCATCGGGGTTTCGCTCAGATTGGACAGGTAGTCGCGAATTTCTTTGCGCTTCTCAGCAGCGATCGTTTTTCCTTCCATAAGCAGTGTCCATGCTGCGGTGACCCGAACATTTCGCGATGGGTCGGCGAGTGAGGTTTCGAGCAGGTCTTTCCTCTCAGCGCCAAGACTTCTGACTGCTGCCGCACGCACCAGGGGGCTTTCTTCTGAAAGATTGGACGCAAGAAAATCAGCAACCGCTGGGCGATTTTCCCGCCCTTCGAGCAGAGAAATAAGCGTTGCCCGCCAGGCGGCATTGGGTTCGGTTTGATAAAAATTGATAACTTCCTGATCGATGGAAGAATCCCCCGCACGGGCTCTGGCCACCAACCGAGCCCGCTCACGGGAGGGTCGTGCAAGTTTTTGACCATACCATTTTTCCGACCATTCGATGGCCCAATCCACGGTTTGATCGGTGTGGCAGCGATTGCAGGCATTGGGGATTCCCAGTTCTTTGGTGAGCAGGGGGTCAGGAATGGTGAATCCATGATCCCGCCGGGGATCGCGGGCCATGTAGGTGGTCTCCGGCATGTGACACTCCACACACCGGTTGCCTTTGCTATTTGACCCGTGATGACTGTGGGCCATGGGGTCCGGGATCGGTGTGGCCCCATTGGTCCCGGGCGGTGTGTGGCAGGACATGCACATGGCATTGTTCTCAACAGGGAGTTTCAGCTTGGCGGAGTGGGCCTGATGACAATCCAAACAGGTCACGCCGGCATGACCCATTTTGCTTCCGAGAAATGATGCATACTCAAAATTTTCATCACGGACCTGGCCATCCGGAAAGTAGGTGTCCGAAAGATCCGGCAGGGTGAGACGATAGTGATCATCAAATTTTTCTCCGGGGTGAAACTGCCCGGTAAGTTCCTCGCGCCGGGAATGACATGAGGCACAACTGGCCATGATTTGCTCCTTTGTCAAACGGGCTGGCTCGTAGGGCTTTGCG
>JBGSVX010000001.1:0-13916 GCA_041752795.1 Terrimicrobiaceae bacterium | reverse complement strand
GGCGCTGACGACATTGCCGAGGAATGGGATCACACTCGCAACCACAGAGAGAATATTCGTGATGAGGCTGATTCCTACCAGCATCATGACAAATCCCACAAGACGCATGATCCATGTGAGCAGGGTGTTGCCGTCCTGTTCCTGCTGAAACATGGCTTCAGCGCTCAAAGTGCCGACCTTTAAAAGTTCGATGCTCCCCAAATCCTTCACGGTGAATGGCTCGAGTGTGTTGGCGACTTGTGATGCAATGACGCTCACCGGCCCGGACACCGCCTGCTCGTAGGTGATCCGCAGATCGCCAATGACTGGATTGGCCGGGTCCTTGCCCAGGTAGAGCGCACCGTTCGTTGTCAGTTCCACCGGGCTCGAGCGACGGGCAGAGGCGGCTTCTGATTCCTCTTTCGTCACAGGCCGCGCCAAATAGTTGTTGATCAACTGCACCAAGTAGGGAGACAACTGATAGGCACCAACATGAATGCCAGGGGCTTCGAATGTCTGGCCCTGAACGGACATTTCCGCGGGATTTTCGTGGCCGCCGGGAACCTTAAAGAGGGAGGAGTCAATGCGGGAGGACGACCATTTTTTCGCGTAGGAGTAGGTTGTGGTTGTTTCCGTTCCGCCACCGAGTTTTTCCTTGGTGGTGGTTTTTTCGGACTGGTCCCACTGATACATCTCCACATCACGCCGGAGCTTGAGAGCGTCGGCAACAATTCCAAACAGTGGATCGGTCACCGTACCGTTCGCAACCGCCGTCCCTGAGAAGTGCACCAGCCTGCCTTGATTGGCCGCAAGGATTTCATCCGGTGAAACAGCCACAACCAGACCGGCACCAATCTTGAGTGTTTTTTCCCGTTTGATCGCACGGCCCTCGTTCCATGTCAGGAGTACAAAAGAACCAAAAAACAAAATCACGCCGAAGAGAATTCCGGTCACTGCATTTCCCATCCGGCTGAACCAGGATTTGTTGGTTGTTGTTGTGAACGTGTCGTTACTCATAGGGAATGTCTTTCAATTCAGATGGATGGTCGCCGGTGAAAATCATAGTTTTCATTCTTGGCGGGTTGGTTGACTAGGAATCTGCGTCGGCTTAACAGGTGTGCGGGAGATTGGGAAGAGTGATTTTTTCACAATCACCTACGGAGACAGATCTTCGAAAAGTGCAAAAGAATGCCGGCGAAGCCGCGAGGACGCCCCGAATTGTAGCCACGGCAGTCTCTTGCCGTGTTCCTCCCTTCGCACGAAGCGCGCTCACCAATTCCTGTTTGCACTTTTTGGAGATGCGCCCACCGGGATCCGCCCGCAAAGTGAGGGTTTGACACCTCACAGGCAAGGCCCCACGGTATCAGCTCCACGTTTTTTATTATGCCATTTTCCATGCTTGGGCTTGTGAAGCCCTTACTGCGGGGGGTCGAAGCAATGGGCTACGGCGACCCGACTCCCATTCAACTTCGAGCGATTCCGCCTGCCTTGGAGGGGAAAGATTTGATCGCCTCGGCGCAGACCGGCACTGGCAAGACGGCGGCCTTTGCGCTGCCGATCCTGCAAAAGCTGGCCACACGTGGGCGCTGCCGGTGTCTTGTGCTTGAGCCGACCCGCGAGCTTGCCATGCAGGTCGAAACGGCATTTCGCGATTTTTCGCGGTTCATGGACCTGCGGGTGACCTCTGTTTACGGAGGGGTCGGATATGGGAATCAACGCACTGCTCTGCGTGAAGGTGTGGACATTCTTGTGGCCACGCCGGGCCGTTTGGAGGACCACATGCAGCAGGGCCTGATCAAACTCGATTCCATCGAAGTCCTCGTTCTTGATGAAGTAGACCGCATGTTGGATGTGGGCTTTTTGGCTCCCATGAAACGCATTATTTCCAAATGCCCGAAAGCGCGTCAGACCCTGTTTTTTTCCGCGACCCTTCCTCCGGAAATTGAGGCAATTGCTTCGTTTGCCCTGCGCAATCCGATTCGCATCGAAATTGGCGCGTCCACAAGTGTCACCGAAACGGTCAAACACGGGGTTTACGAAGTAGACACCTCCCGCAAGTTCGATTTGCTCCTGGCATTGTTGGAAGCCACGGATTTTCAAAGTGTGATCGTATTTTCCCGAACAAAACACGGGGCGGACAAAATCGCCAAGAAGCTGCGGGCCTCGAATCATTCCGTGGCCGTGCTGCATGCGAACCGTTCCCAGAATCAGCGCATCGAAGCGCTTCAGGGTTTCAAATCCGGCAAATATGAAGTGATGGTGGCGACGGATATTGCCGCACGCGGAATTGATGTGGCGGGGGTGAGTCACGTGATCAACTACTATGTGCCCCAACATCCTGAGGATTACGTGCATCGCATTGGCCGCACCGGTCGCGCTCAGCAAACCGGGGATGCGTTCACTCTGGTGACCCCGGACGAATTCAAAAAGATTGCCGCCATCGAACGTTTCATCGCCCAAAAAATTGCAAGGCTCACGCTTCCTGGCTTTGAATCCTTGGCCAAACGGGGGCCTGCTCTTCCTCCGGGTTCAGTCCGCGGACCGGGTGCGCCCGACCGCCGGAGTCCACGACCGGAGAATGCGTCGCGCAATCGGCGACGGTTTCGACGCTGACTGGATTTTTCCGGAATTGGAAAATCCCCGGTCATCTGTCTTCCAATAATTGACAGATGGGCGGCAGCACTCTAAATACAAGGGTTTTACACCATCCCATGAAGTTCGCCGTTACAAAAGAAGCCCTCTTGGACGGACTCCAGCGCATTCAAAACGTTGTGAGCAACCGTGCAACTCTGCCAGTTTTGACCAATGCCCTGCTGGAAACAACGGAGACCGGACTTCGGCTCACCACAACAGATTTGGAGGTTGCCATTCGTTGCGAAATCCCGGCTCAAATCGAAAAACACGGTGCAACCACAATCCCGGCCAAACGCCTTGCCTCGATTATTCGTGAACTTCCCTCCTCGGAAATCATCGTCGAGACCGACGCAAAAAATATCACGAGCCTGAGTTGTGGCAGCAGCTTCTTCAAAATCTACGGTTTGCCGAAAGAGGATTTTCCTCCGTTCCCATCCCTGGCCGATGCCAAAACATATACACTCAAACAAGCCGAACTCCGGGATGGTGTCCGCAAAACCGCCTACGCCATTTCAGTGGACGAAACCCGCTACGTCCTCAATGGCATTCTGTTTTCTTTCACCGAAAACAAACTGACCCTTGTTGCCACCGACGGACGCCGACTGGCCCTTTTTGACAGCGACATCGAATTTCCGAAAAGCCAGGAGCGTGACTTTATCGTTCCAACCAAAGCGGTCGGCGAACTGATCCGTATCCTTGGGGATGAAGGTGAGGTGCAAATCGTGGCGGGCGAAAATCTGGTTTCTTTCCGCGTGAATGGAGCCGAACTCGCATCCAAACTCGTGGAAGGCAATTACCCGAATTACCGTCAGGTCATTCCCGGCGAAGCCAAAGAACGCATCACCCTCGAACGGGAATCATTCTTTAACAGCGTGCGCCGAGTCTCACTTCTCAGCACAGACAAATCCAGTTCGATCCGTCTCTCCTTTTCCAAAAACAATTTGGATATCTCGGCGAACACGCCGGAAATCGGAGAGGCCCGTGAGTCCATCGCCGTCGCCTACCGCGGCAAAGATTTCTCGATTGCCTTCAATCCCGAATTTTTGATGGACCCACTCCGCAATCTCACCGAGGACGAAGTCCACTTGGAGTTGATTGATGAGATCAGTCCGGGGGTCATTAAAATCAACACACCATTCTTGTATGTGCTGATGCCCATGCGCGTTTCGGTCTGAGGTGTCCAAAAGCCCGACCATTTGGCTTTGGGGACTTGACCTTGGTGGCACAAAAATCGAGGGCGTGGTCCTTGATCCGGCTAAACCTTCTGAACCGATCTGCCGCCTGCGCCTGCCGACGGGTGCCGCCAATGGCTACGACCATGTGCTTGATCAAATCGAAAAAGTCGTCCGGGCCATGGAGGAAGCCAGTGGCAGGTCCTGCCCGGAGACTTTGGGTATCGGAACTCCTGGAGCCATTGACCCCACCTCAGGCACTCTCAAAAATTCGAACACGGTCTGCCTGAATGGCCGCCCACTAAAAGAGGATCTCACCAAGCGGTTAAAGACGGAAATCCGGCTTGCGAATGACGCCAATTGTTTTGCGTTGGCAGAAGCAACACTCGGCGCAGCCGCCGGTGAGGACGTTGTGTTTGGAGTGATCCTCGGCACGGGCGTCGGCGGAGGCGTTGTCGTGCGGGGCGAAGTGCTTGGGGGATGTCATGGCATCGCCGGCGAATGGGGGCACAATCCCCTTCGAGGAGAATCGACCCCGTGTTATTGCGGGCGAACCGGCTGCGTGGAAACCGTGCTGGCGGGTCCATCCCTCGAACGTTTCCACCGCGAAAGCACCGGAGAATCCATCCGACTTCCCGAAATCCTCTCCGGCCCGAATGCTGCACCAATCATTCATCGCCTCCGCGAAAAATTCGGTGAAGCCATCGCTGCTGTGATCAATATCCTTGATCCTGATGCCATCGTGATCGGAGGAGGCGTCGGAAATATCCCGGCCCTGTACGAGCCTGAAACCCGCGAAGCCATCCTCCGACATACGTTCAATCCCGTGATTCACACAAAAATCCTCAAGCCCATCCTCGGTGATAGCGCCGGTGTCTTCGGTGCCGCGATGTTAACCACTCGATAAAACCCTCAAAAGTTCGGGCCGGGCGCATGGGTAACAGTCGAGGGTGTAAAAATGCAAAGTAGACCGGTGCTGCCAACACTCGACTTCTCTCAGTGAATACCGTATTGTTCTTCAGTTGTGAGTCAGCACCTTGATCCAAGTTGGCAGAAAGCGCGCATTGCGGCCCGAATCATAGTGAAGAGCCGCAAGCGTGTGTTGCATGCCCGTGACCGGCGACTGGCTGGCTGGCTGGCGAACCAACCGGGGGTGACCAACCGGCTCATTGAGCAAGGGGTGGCATATGTTGTCGCGCCCGTCCGATTGATTAACCATGAGTGGCTTGACCGACGATTGGCGGCCTGAGATTGACTGGTCAACCTCGGCGGGGAAGTTGCTCCAGTCGCTTTTTCAGGCGATCCCGCGCACGAAGAGGACCACGATCACGCTTTTTGGTTCCTCCCCACTGCAGTTGGCTATTGATGCGTCATTTCATAGCAACGATGTTGATCTTTTCACGAAAGACAGCCCCCAATGGCTGCAGTTAATCGTGGAGAAGGCGGGGTTCTCCAAAGAAACTGCGGCATATTATATCCAGTGTTGCTGGGAAGGAAACTTCCGCACCAGTCCACGCTGGCGGATTCGGGCGGCAACGATTCCTTGTGGTCATGTGACCCTGGTTCTTCCGCACCCAATCGACATCCTTATTGCCAAACTCCACCGCTACGAGGAGAAGGATCGCCGGGCTTTTGAATTGGTGATCGAACGCACGGGCCATCCAACCGAGCAGGAGTTGCTCACGGAATTGCAATACAGTGTGGATCTTTACCGCCCGAACTTCGACGAGGAGGTCACCGGTGACATCACTGCAAATACCGTGGTGATGTGGCAGGACATTTTTGGACACCCCATTGACGTGCGAAAGGAAATCATTGCCCCGGCACTGGAATTACGGCGGCGTGGGTATTCGGATGATCTTCCCCGCGAAGACTACAAGGCCGAGCTCCGCCGCCTCGCGGAAGAATAAGGCACCTTCAGAATGGAACTCATAAATTTGTAGTACTCTCAGAATTACGTTCCTCCCCCGGCAGGGATTCCCCATGGAAAGTCGTTTCGCAATCCATCGGTTTGTTGCGGCCGTCTTCTGAAGAAAAACCCGCCCGATCCTTTCTTTGGCAGGAAACCATGAGCTAGAGGCGATGGATTTCTCCGCAGATTTTTTCCGGTTCTCAGTGAGATTTTTTTTTAACTTGGCACAGGCTCTGATACCTTTTCGGGAGTGATGCATCCTGAATTGCAATCTTTGGTGGCGCGAGATGTCGCCTTGGCATGGAGAACCTGCCTTGGTGGATGGAAGCCGTCCTCAAATCTCACCATGCCGGATTACCCCGCATGGAGGTTCTGGCTGAACTCGACATGGCCAACTTTGCATGATGCTGTGGGCCGCGTTCACGCTGCGGCAAACGAAGCGGATTTGTCGGCCATCGTCGAAATCGACCGTTCCCTCAATGCGTTTTTCCCATCATCAACCGCCGGGCATTCCGCATTTTCGGGGCGCATGTTTTGCGAGCGGTTTTCCCGCATTGATGGGGACAAGGTTTGGAGGGCGTGGCTGCGCGAGGCCGATACCGGGAATTCCCCTGCGCACCTTGCCATCTGCCTTGCGATTCGTGCGGCCCGGTTTCATTTTCCTCCGTCCACGGCCGCCCTGCTTCTGCTGGCGGTCGAATCCTTCGGTGCCGGTCTTCTGTTTTATTCCCCGCAATTTCAGACCCTCGCCGCAGAAGCGCTGCCCGAGTTGAGAGCCTCCTCACTCAAAGCCGCCTGATGGCCACAGAAATCAAAGACGCTCCCGTTGTGGAGAGCGAGGATGCCCCCTCCCTTGACCTTCCATGGAATGTGGTGGTTCACAACGATCCGGTGAACCTCATGAGTTACGTCACCTACGTTTTTCTTCAGGTGTTTTCATTCACCAAAGAAAAGGCCCGGCGTCATATGTTGGAAGTCCACCACAAAGGCCGCTCGATTGTCTGGAGCGGATCACGCGAACAGGCGGAAATGTACGTGGAAAAACTCCATGGGTATCTCCTGCTTGCAACGATCGAACAGCCATGATTTTCGCCAGAATTTCCAAGACCTCTCTGGCCATCCGTGAGATTCCTGAACCCTTTCTGGAAATGCTGCGATCCGCGCCGCAGTGGAATGAAACATCCGGTGATGATGCCGAATCCCGGCTCTTCCCATCGCCGTCCGAAGAGGACTCATCCCTGGCGGACGATTGGAAAGCCTTTGTGCAGCCGGGGCTCTATGAGTTGTTCATGGATGCAAGGCAAGTCGTTCAGGCGGACCTGGCGACGATCAAAACCACCAAAAAACTTTCCTCATTGGAAATCCCGATCCGTCATGCTCCTGCCTGGCTCAATGTACTCAATCAAGCCCGCCTTTCCATCGCGGCAACCCACCGGTTCACCGAAGAGGACCTGTCCAAGTCTCCGACAACGTTCCCGGAATCCCCACGGGATCTTGCCCGCCTGCAAATGGATTTTTTTGCGGCGATTCAGGAATGGATTGTCGAGATTTTGAGCGATTCCGAGGACTTGGAGCCCGAGGAAAATTCTGATGAGGAACTCCTCGGAGAAGATCCGGAGCTCTGACCCATCACCCTATGGAAAGCTGCCGTGCAATCCTTGTGCGCAAAACCCGTTGGTCGGAAACCAGCCTCATCATCACATGGGTGACCGATGCGTTTGGCACGCTTCGCACATCTGCGCGTGGTGCTCTCCGCCCGAACAGCGCCTTCTCCGGCAAAGCCGATCTCTTCCACCGCGCAGAAATTTCCTTCACGGTTTCCAAAACCACCTCACTTCATTCTTTGAGAGAAATCTCTTTGATGAAACCTTTTGACGCGCCTTCGGCCACCTACGCCACGATTGCCATGGCCTCGTATTTTGCGGAACTCTCCGCCGCAGTGTCTCCCCCCATGCAGCCCGCTCCCGATCTCCATGGCCTGTTGGATCGCGCTCTTGATCACCTCGAAAAAAATCAGCCGACCCGCCGGGCCTTCGATCATTTTGAAAAAGAGACCGCACGCATCCTCGGGGTCCTTGATTCCACTGGACGCACCCAACCAAGCTCGGCGCTTGCTCAACTCTGCGGCCGCCTCCCGGCCTGCAGAGAAACTGCACTGAGCGTTATTCAGCGCGGTGGCGGCGAATGACCGAATGAAGCGTTCTCACGCCCCGTCCGCCGGTTCCTCTTCGATCGGCAGATCGGTGAGCAACTCCGGGCCGAGCAGGGCCGCGGCCTCTTCCTCCGAGGCACTGGAAACATTGCGCAGCTTGCGTTCCATGACACGGGTTCTCTGACCCACCCCGTCAATTTCGCGTGAGGCGGCATGCAGCTTCTTTTTGACACTTTCGAGGACTCCACCAAATTTGCCAAATTCCGTTTTGACCGCACCGAGGGTTTCCCAGACTTCGCTGGAACGTTTTTCGATGGCGAGGGTTCGGAAACCCATTTGCAAACTGTTGAGAAGGGCAACCAACGTTGTTGGACCCGCAACGACAACCCGATATTCGGATTGCAGGGTTTCCGCCAGACTCCGCCGCCTGAGCACCTCGGCGTACAGGCCCTCTGTCGGAAGAAACATAATCGCAAAGTCCGTGGTGGCCGGGGGATTCAAATACTTGTCCCGGATTTCTTTGGCGTTGCCTTTGATGCGAATTTCCAATTGCCTGGCGGCCGCTTCGGCATCATCGATCGCTCCGGCTTCATTCGCAGCCACCAAACGCTCGTAGTCTTCCTTGGGAAATTTGGCATCAATCGGCAGCCAGACGCAGGACTCCTCGGGGCCGCGTCCCGGCAGGCGCACAGCAAACTCCACCCGTTCGCCTTCGCCCTTGGTAGCGACATTGGAGGCGTATTGCTGCGGGCTGAGATACTGCTCAAGAATGGCTGCCAATTGGACTTCGCCCCATGCGCCGCGTGTGCTCACATTGGACATGATTTTTTTGAGGTCCCCGACCCCTTCGGCCAATTTTTGCATGCCGCCCATCGCGACGTGAACCTTATCGAGGTTTTCGCTCACGAGTTTGAACGATTCCCCGAGCCGCCGCTCGAGGGTTGATTGGAGTTTTTCTTCGACCGTGGCCCGCATCAGTTCAAGCTTGGCATTATTATCCTGCTGCAAACTCGCAAGTTTGGTCTCAAGCGTGGATCGCAATGCCTCAAGCTTCTGCTCGTTGGAGCGGGTCAGTTCGGTCAGCAAACTCCGAAACGCATCAAATTGCTGGTTTTGAAGTCCGAAGGAAGTTTGCACCGCTTCGGCCAACAACTTGATTTCCCGGCGAGTAGAATCCGAAAACGCTTCACGGAATTCCACGAGTTGGCGGTCCATCGATTCCTTCAAGCCGGTGAGATTTTCGGTCTGAACCCGTAGGGATTCCCTCGTGGTGTCCGAGGCGAGTTGCAAACTGTTTTGCAGGGATTGGGCCAGTTCCTGACGGGTGAGGGAGGAATCCTGACGCGTCTCCTGCTGGAGTTGCGCGAGTTCGCGGCGCAGGACTTCCTCGGTCTTGGGAAGAACCTCCATGATTCCCGCCGTCTGCGAGGACTGCTTTTTTAGCAGCCATGCCATGAGCACTGCCAACACGGCAAAGCCGACTGCAATAAAGAGGAAGAGGAAATGGATTTCGGTCATTGCAAAAAAACTAAAATTCCAGCCCGAGGGACGCGCCACCCCAGAACGTGTTTGAGGACGTGCCGGTAAGGTTGGTGAGCGCATGGCTGTATGCGCCATAGACGGAGAGGGTCAGGTCCGATGTGATCTGAAATGGCACGGCCAGACCGGTTTCAATGTTGTTTGCACCATTAAAAGCAATGGCATCCTCGCCGCGCGTGGTATAGCCAAAATTTACCCCGAATCCCACCCATGGATCCAAGCTCACGAAGGACCATGGCAGCGGGCAATTGGCATCGATACGAAAAGTAAGAAACGAGGAGGCTGCTTTTGCGATTCCATAGCCGGCGTCCGAATCGGGACCCAAATTAAAAAGGTAATTCACTGATGGTACCACGGTGACGTCCCCGATTTCGATGGCCCACCCGGCCGAAACCCCGAGTTCATTGCTATAAATGTCGGAGTCCCCGTATCCGTAAGTGAAGGAATAATGCGCACTCAATTCCAGATCTCCGAATGCCCGCACATAGGTGAGAGTCGGCGACACCTCGCGATACGTCGTTTCCCCGGTTGAAAAGGCCTGCCAGACATCGAGCAACAGATAATCATCATTGCCAAAGGCATAGGCCAAAGACACATCCACCCACTGGATGCCCGACCCATAGCCGCCCTCCCCGGGCAGCGAGTTCACCCCCCGGTCCATATACAAACTGTCCCACCCGGTCGAGATGGCATATCCAAAAAGCTGCTCACTTTCCTCGATGGAAACTTCATCCGCATCCCCTTCCATGAAAGCCTCCACCAACGGCCACCAGTCGTTTTCGGTTTGATTCAGCGTGCCGGTGAACGTGATTCCACGCTGAGGCCAGTAATAGGCAAAGGAATTCCCGTGGCCGTCATGACCCCAGAGCTCGCCCATGCCGTCATCCAGTTGGATGCGATACAGGCCAAGGCCATACGAAATATCCGGAGTTCCGGTCGGAAGGGATTCTCTCATGATCGACCATGAATTCGGTGACTGAAACAGCCCGCCTGCCAAACCTCGCAAAAAGCGCTCAAGATCCTTGCTTGTGCTTGCGAGTCCGCCACCGGCCCAATCCGCACTCTGACGCGGTACTCCGGTCAAATTTTCCTCTCCTTCAAACCGGTCCGACAATTTGTCGCCCCGTTGAGGCTCCCGGTAGGTCAACCATGTTGAGCGCATGCCGAGCGGGTTAAAAATCAAACGCCGGTAAACGCTGTGTAGGGGTTCGCCGGTGGCCTGTTCAATGATGCGGCCGAGCAGCACATAATTGGTGTCCGAATATTCGAACCGTGTGCCGGGCGCTTTTGCCGGCAGGCGGCGGGCGTGGGCAAGAATTTCCCCCGGAGTCCAATCGTGTCCGGGATCAGCCAAAAAGTCCTGCAGGAATGAACGTCCCCGGTCCTTTGGTTTGGTGGTCCAGTAATGTCGCAGGCCACTGGAGTGGGAGAGGAGTTGACGGATCGTGATTTCCGGGTTGAAGCCGAGCGCTTCCTTTGATGGCAGGAGGTCTTTGAGTTGATCATCCAAACCAAGTTTCCCACTTTCCACCAAACGCAGCACAGTGGCTGCCGTGATGGCCTTGGTCACACTTGCAATTTCAAAAGGAGTTTCGGGGGTCATTGGCACACCGGGTCTTGCAGATCCAGCCGCCGCCTCAATCACAAGTCCCCTGCCATCCGAAACCCGCACAACTCCTCCTCCAAATCCCTCGTTGTCCTCAACCAGTCGGCCAAGGACTTTCGGCACCGCTTCGGCAGGTGACGCCATCGCGGCACCGAAAGGGAGACAAGCAAGTCCGGCCAGTAATTTCAGCAAGTTGGAGGAAAAACTCATGCGCCCCACACTGCCTGAGGACTTCCTGCGGCTCCATGAAAATTTTACTGGGAAGTGCCGAAGTGGTGAAGGGCAAATCTCTAACCAGCGCAAAACAGGCAGACCCCACCCGCCTTTTACCCGCGCCAGCGGTCTTTGGAGTGCGCCGTGTCCTCGCTTTTATCAGCCTCTCCGGCTTTCAAACCAAACGGCCTGGGCACCGGATATGACTTTTCACCAATACTCTTGACACAAATCGACGAGCTTGAAACCGTCGCACCTGATGAGCATGCCGCAATTTCGCCTATTGATTGCCATGCTCCTGCTCATTGGTGGGCTTGTTAGCCTGTCGGCAATGACACTTCCCGAGTGGAAAGCGTCAAAATTCGATTCGACCGAAATGGCAAATCCTTTGGTCTCCGGAGATTCTGCAGACCCGGACGCAGATGGGCGTGTCAATTTGATGGAGTATGCCTTGGGCTTGGAACCCCTCCTCCCGGACGCCGATGGCGTTGGCCTTGTCCCGGAGGGCGGAGAATATTTTTTCGAATACCCAGAGGTGATTTCTCTGTCGGACATCACTTATCATTTGGACTTTTCGACAGACCTTCAACAATGGGGCCGACTGACTCCCAATCCTGCACTGCGAGACGTTCTTACCGAAGAAAACGGCAAACGTTACATCAGCATCTGGAACCCAAATATTTCACAATCCTCCAAGAAGTGGTTTACACGCATCTTTGTCACTCTTGATTCCGGTGGCCCCAACCAATTTCTCGCTCCCACCAACTTGACAGCAGCCTTGGACGAGCCGCTGGCAGTGAATCTAGCGTGGAACGACAACACTCGCCTGGAAACTTCCACCATCATCGAACGGGACAGCGGAGCCGGGTTTCTTCAAGTCAGTGCGCTTGCATCTGACCTCATCCGATGGAAGGATGGAGCAGTGATTGGAAGCGCAACCTACACTTTCCGCGTGAGCGCCCAAAGCACAGAGGGCCCATCCGCCTTCAGCAATCAGGTGACCGTCACACTTCCACTGGATTCCGATGGAGACGGGCTGTCCGATCAAGCAGAGATCAGCCGCTTCAACACCGACCCATTCAATGCCGACAGCGATGGTGACGGAATGCCTGACGGCTGGGAGGTCGGCAATGGCCTTGATCCGCGGAGCGATCTGACTGGCAATAGTGATTTCGATGGTGATCTCGATACGGATGGACTGGATAACGGGACGGAATTCCTCCTCGGTCTGAACCCCAACGCCAAAGACAGCGATGGAAACGGAGTCGAAGATTCACTCGAAGACGGCGATGGCGATGGAATGCCCAACGGCTGGGAACAAACCAATGGCACCGACCCTACTGAAAATGATGCCGACCTCGATCCCGACACGGATGGTCTGACGAATGCCGAGGAACTCGAAGCCGGCACGCTGCCATTTAATGCCTACACCGACGCGGACATAGTCATGGACGGCCAAGATGGATGGGGACTCATTCCTGAATTAGCGCCCGAAAGGCTGGTCCGGCCAACCTACGCCATTATTGAAATTGGCCCGGCCGAGTCCTACGGACAGGAGATCAACAACTCGGGCACGGCATTAATCTGGAAATCTGACAACACTTGGTCTCTCTGGGCGGTGTCCACAACGACCCCGCTTGGCAGTCCGCCCTCCCGCACGGTTACAAATGTTTACGGGCTTGGAGAGGATGGCAGCGTGATCTCCACAATCACGGATATGCAGATGTATCCCTCGGAGTCGGAAGCATGGATAAGGCATGCTTCCGGAACATGGACGAATTTGCCACTACCCGAAAGTTTGGCCAGTGTTCGTACGTCCATGCAACAGGCGAATGTTTTCGACGGAAGTTCGATTTCCGGTTTTGCCACCGGAGCGGACGGTTCCGTCTATGGCATGGCCACTGTTGATGCCGTTACTGGCACCGGGGGCGCAACCGTCTATGCGAGTTTCCGTTGGACGGGAAGCGTGCCAACGCGCATCGATGATCAGATTGGAAGGAGTTATGGGGAGGCTCGCTTTCAAGGGCACGACTTCGGCGTTCAAACCTATAAAGCAGACATCTCCCCCTTAGAAAACTATCGGAGAAATCTAATTGAATGGCTTATAAACAAAGGATTTATACCAGAGCATCGTGAAAACTTCCTCTCACATGTCACACTTGCTAGGCATCCCTTTGACCGTGAAAAGTGGAAAAAAACATTTATGCCCCTACCGGTTTTTACGCAAAATATACATCTATATGAGAGTCTCGGTGGATCCAAATATGCACCTCTTTGGAGTTTTCCTCTTTTAGCTCCCTTTGAGGAGATTGAACATATCGCAGACCTTGCCTATTGGATACGTGGGACAAGCTATGAGCAACTGTTTCAGCATGCAAAGCTTGCCCTTGCCTTTTTTTTCCCGCCCTTGCTTTCCTTTTTTTCTTTTAAAAGCTCCTTCTCTTCTATTGAATCCGTCATTGAGCTATTAAATAAAATTGTACATCAGGCGGATACGGAAATTGGCTGTCCATTTAAAGCAGTTTGTTATCATACAACTTTGAATCAGGGTGATATCATGGAATGGGAGATGATCATTGATGTCTAATTTAAAAAAGATAAAACCGGGAACGTATTTACTGGAAAAAGAAGAAGGAATGCGTGTACCGGGTCTTGTGATCTCCACCGATGAGCTGCTTCAAGACATCGGGATGGAAAAGCCGCTTAGCC